>DASPQI010000370.1:0-9646 GCA_035625045.1 Syntrophales bacterium
ATCTGAAAATGTCCGGGCATGGAGCTGATCGGCTTCTTCACATTCTTCCCGAAAGTTGCGAACAGAGGGTACATGAGATTATCAACGGATAGTTTTGTTTCCCTGACCATTCTCCGGAAATTTTCATTTTTCCTGAGACGCCGCGGCCGATAAGCAGGAAAGTACATAATTTACTCCTTATCAAAATTGTCTATTTGGCAAATGTTTTTCTCTTATTTGACATAAAGGCGCAATCTGTTCAGCTGTTGGGCGTGATAATATTAAGCTTTGGAAAGTATGTGCGATAGCGAGAAATATATCTCGTTATTAAAGCCATTCCCTTTATAGCAGCATGGGCTCCAATATAAAAATCAGGTAGAGGAGAACGCTTCTCTCCTCCTTTTTTGCGATATTTCAGATAGCACTTTCCCGCAAGAAACGCGGCCTCCCAGGGAAGCTGAAGGCGGCGAAAATATGCCGGCGGCAGAGCAGCCTCGATATCTTCAATATGATCAAATGCAATGGATATTTCAGCATAAATGATAGGGTTAATATTCAGAGTGTGATCCTCCGCGTAGTGTGCCAGAGCTTTCGATGACCACTGAAACCATCTTTTGTCTTCTGTTACAATGTCAAGGATGACATTACTGTCCACCAAATACTCCACACATTATCTCCTTGTCAGCGCCATAATTTCATCAGTACTCATACCGGATGTCGCCTTTCCCTTCATATGAGTAACGATGGCCTTGCCTCTACCGGATTTTTTCTTAACCTTTTCTAAGACTACCTTTTTTCCTTCAATATTAAATTCGACTTCAGTTTCAGGCAAAAGCCCCATCTGTTTTCTGATGGGGAGGGGAATTGTAACCTGTCCCTTGGAAGTAACTCTCATATATACCTCCTTTTCTTGTTCTTACTTAAATTATTCTTACTTTATTTAAGAAGGGGAGTCAATTATGATTTTTTCTGATTAGTTGCAAAAAAGGCTGTCAATGATTCTACCAGGCCCGGTATGGTATAGCGCTCCTGGATAATATCCGTGGGAAGCCCTGCTTTTTTCACAGCCGCAGCGGTGACCGGGCCGATACAGGCGATCTTTATTTGTGAAGGCATGACATAATTCTGTCCCATGATTTCCATGAAGTTCGTCACTGTGGAGGGGCTGGTAAATGTGATCACGTCCACCTTTCCTTCCCTTATTAAATTTTCTAGTTCCGATCTGTCTCTTCCTGAATTCTCAGTTCGATATGCTGTGACGACATCGACCTTCGCGCCCAGCTTCGCAAGTCCTTCAGGAATGACATTACGGGCCTTCTCCGCCCGCGGAAGGATGACCCTGCTTCCTTTCAGATTAAGTTTCTCGAACTCCCTGACTACACCTTCAGATATAAATTCTTCCGGCACAACATCAACCCGTATGCCCGATTTTTCTATCTTTGCCGCCGTTACGGGGCCGATGGCGCATACCTGTATGCCCTTCAGATCCCGCATGTCCCTGCCCAGTTCTTTAAGGCGCTTCAAAAAGAAACCCACGCCGTTGGCACTGGTAAAGATGATCCACTGGTATTGCGAGAGCTGACCGATTGCGCGGTCCAGACCTTCATAACTCTCCGCCGGAGCAATTTTGATCGTGGGGAAATGGATAACCCTGGCGCCCTGGGCGCGAAGAAGGCTACTGAATTCTTTCGCCTGCGCCTCAGGTCTTGTAATCACAATGCCCCTGCCGAAGAGAGGTTTTGTTTCGAACCAGTTTAAAACGTCGCGAAGGTTTACTACTTCACCAACCACCAGGACGGCCGGGGGTGAGAATTTCCGGTCTTCTGCTTTTTGCGCGATGTCGCTCAGGGTGCCTGTTATGGTTTCCTGATCTTCCGTCGTCCCCCAGTGGATCAGGGCGGCGGGTGTGTCCACATGTTTGCCATAAACCATCAGATTGGTTGTGATCTGGCGGAGATTCTTGACCCCCATGAGAAATACGACGGTCCCAATTCCGGCTAAAGTTTCCCAATCGATATCGCTCTCCTCTTTTGTCGGGTCTTCGTGGCCTGTTACAAAGGCCAGCGTGGAAGTGTAGTCGCGATGTGTCAGCGGGATACCCGCATACGCTGGTACCGCGACAGCGGATGTTACGCCAGGAATAACTTCAAAAGGGATGCTGGACTGCGCCAGTGTTTCTGCCTCTTCCCCGCCGCGTCCGAAGACGAAGGGGTCTCCTCCCTTGAGTCTGGCCACGATGTTTCCCTGCCTGGCTTCATCAACCAGACGCTGGTTTATCTCTTCCTGGGGCATTGTATGCGCTCCGCCTTTTTTCCCTGCGTATATCAGACGTGCCGATTCCCTGGCCTGTGTGATAATCTCCTCACTTACCAGGTAGTCATAGATAACTACGTCTGCTTCCTTCAAACACTTCAGACCTTTGACGGTAATCAGTCCTGGGTCACCCGGTCCCGCGCCGATGATATAAACTTTACCTTGTTTCAATGCAGACATTTCCCTTCTTATAAACCTCATCGAGGATGGCTTGTCCCCCTTTTGCTAAAAGCCTTTCGGCGAGCAGCACACCCAGACTCTCGGAGTCTTTACTATGCCCCCTGACTTCATCTCTTATCAATGCCGTGCCGTCGAGACTTCCCAGAAGTCCGGTCAGTGTCAGGTTGTCGTCCTGCTTTATTCCGTATGCAGCGATAGGCAACTGGCAGCCGCCGCCCAGTCTCTTCAGGAATGCACGTTCCGCAGTTACTTCCAACCATGTTTGCGGATGATTGAGGAAGGAAACAGCTTTGCGGGTATCGTCATCGTCCTTTCTGATTTCGAGACCGAGCGCCCCCTGCCCCACGGAGGGGAGCATGATTTCAGCGGGTATAAACTGTGTGATCCGGTCTAGCCATCCCATGCGTTTCATCCCTGCCGCCGCCACAATGATGCCATCGAGGTTTTCCGTATGTATTTTTTTGATCCGCGTATCCAGATTACCCCGAAGGGGTATGATTTCCATCTTTGGAAATACGTGGCGGAGCTGGAAGCTCCTCCTCAGAGATCCCGTACCGATGCGTGAGCCTGCGGGCATATCCTCGATCTTTCCTCCATTTTTCGATATCAGTACATCTCGCGGGTCTTCTCTTTCGGATATGACGCCTATTTCCAGGCCGCCGGGCAGTTCCGCAGGCACGTCCTTCACACTGTGCACGGCAATGTCCGCTTCACCGCGGAGAAGGGCGTCTTCGATTTCCTTGACGAACAGGCCCTTCCCGCCAATCTTTGCCAGAGGGACATCCTGAAGGATATCTCCCTTGGTTTTAATCACAACTATGTCAACGGTTATATCGGGCCAATGTTTTTTTAGTTTTTCCACAATCCCGCTGGCCTGTGCGAGTGCCAGGGCGCTTCCTCTTGTGCCTATTTTTAGTGTGTGTTTAATGTGTCTGTCTCCCTATTTAATCCAGCCCGAACAGCCTTCTGATCACCGCAATGTAGGGCATTGCGCCATTATCACGGCTCTCCTCCTTCAGTCCGGTGATCGGATCGTGGAGGACCTTGTTTATAATGGAATTGATCAGCAACTCAACATTTCTTTTTTCCACAACCGATAGGCTTTCCATCCAGGCGCCAGATTTCGCCAATTCCCCGCGGATGATGTCCTCCATCTTCTCCCGGAGGGAAACGATCGTCGGCACAACTTCGAGTGTGCTGACCCACTGCATATACTTTGACATCTCTTCATCGATAATTACTTCCGCCTTCTCCGCCTCCTTCTTGCGGCTTTTCAAGTTGCTGTCCACGATATCCTGAAGATTGTCCATATTATAAAGGTAGACATTTTCGATGTCACCCACAGCGGGATCGATATCCCTTGGTACGGCGATATCAATCAGGAAGAGGAGGCGGTTTTTGCGTCTCCGGAGGGTTGCCTCAATCATGGAGGCGTCAATCACATAACCCGGGGCACCCGTGGAGCTGATCACAATATCAACATCCTGAAGCTTTTCTGAAAACTTCTCAAATTCTATGGCTGTCCCATAAAAAGTGTCGGCCATCTGCACGGCGCGCGCGTATGTTCGATTAGTTATGAAGATTTTTTCCACACCGTTATTGATTAGGTGTTTTGCCGCCAGTTCCGACATCTCACCCGCCCCTATGAGAAGGATGGTCTTTCCTTTAAAACTTCCAAATATCTTCTTGGCCAATTCCACAGCGGCGAAGCTGACGGATACAGCGTTATTGGCGATACCGGTCTCGGTTCGGACCCTCTTTGCTGTCCGAAAAGCATGATGGATGACCTTGTTCAGTATGACGCCGGTGGCATTATGTTCCACGGCGATACGGTATGCATCCTTGACCTGCCCCAGGATCTGCGGTTCACCCATGACCAGAGAGTCAATGCTGGAAGCCACCCGGAAGAAATGGCGGACTGCTTCATGATCGTAGTACAGATAGAGGCACCTGGCCATTTCTTCCCACGACAGGTTGCCGTGATTTAAAATAAAGGTCTTCAGCTTGTCTATCGCACCTCCCAAATCCTGGGTGTTCGCCAGTACCTCCACCCGGTTGCAGGTGGCCAGATATATCGCCTCCTTGATCTGCGGGATGTTCATTATCTCTATGAGCGGATTGATGTTGTCCCCGCAGGCTAGAGAAAGCCTCTCCCGGATTTCCAGGGGTGCTGTTTTATGATTCATGCCAATGAGAATGATATTCATAATGTTAAATGAAAGTATGAGCGGTTACAAAGAATAGGTTGATGATAATGAGTGAAGCAAGAAGAAGTGTAAAGGCCAGTATGGAAAAAAGGGCTGCTTTACGCCCTTTCCAGCCTATAGCTAATCTTTGATGCAGAAGCAGGGCATAGGCAAGCCAGGCTGTCAGCGCCCACACCTGCTTGGGGTCCCATTGCCAGAGGCTTCCCCAGGCGGTTCGGGCCCATATAGAACCCACCAGGACACCCAATGTCAGCAACGGAAATCCCCACATGAGACACATATGATTTATCCTGTCCAGGTCTGTGAGGGAAGGGAGTATTCTGATAAAGCCGCTCATCTTTTTATTTTTGATCAAACCTTCCTGGATCAGATACATCACGCCTGCGCAGGAAGCTAAAGCGAAGAGGGCTTCTCCCGTCACAGTGAAGAACACGTGAACAGGCACCAGGTTGCTCTGAAGTATGTCCGGAAGAAAGACATGGCCTCCCAAACCGGGCGACGCCGCGATCATGAGCAAAAAAGTCATGGGTGAAACAAAGGCGCCCAGGATCCTGGTCTTCGTTTTCAATTGGAGCGCGAGATAAATACCAGTCATTGCCCAGGCGAAAAAGGAGAGTGTTTCATAGAGGCTTATTATAGGTGTCTGTCCGGTTTTGACGTATCTGAATAGGAAGAATATGGTGTGTAAAATCAAGGCTAAAAAGAGAATCCATGTAGACACCTTGGCTACCAATACCCTCTTTACATACAGAGAGCATATGTATCCCAGGGAACTTATGAGATACACAACAAGAGCTGCCTTTAAAAAAAGAATATCCATCTTAGTTTATTTACCGACCTCTATATCTGCACCAGTTATATCATAAATGATCTTTTTAACCTGTTCCCATTTTTTATCTTTGATGTGCTGAAGGATGTCTGAATGAATGACCGCTTCAAACAACGGCTTGTTTTCGTCGGAGGGGTGACCTTCCATTACTAACTTTTTTCTGAGGCTGCCCATCACTTTGAGCAGGGTTTGATATTCAGGTCCATATAGCTTTTCCAAATCCTCTCTAAGCTTTTTCGCTAGGGCGGGGCTTTTTCCACCTGTCGATATGGCAATCAAAAGGTCTCCCTGCTGGAGAAGGGAAGGAAGGATGAAGTCACATTTATCAGGGTCATCAACAATATTTACCGGAATTCCCTTTTCCCTTCCATCCTGGGAGATCTTAGCGTTAACATCGTCCCTGTCCGTAGCGCCTATTACCAGAAAAGCGTCCTTGATATATGCCTTGTCGTAATCGGCATCGATGTGATCAATCCGGCCCTCTTTTTTCATGGTTTTGAGACGCGGTGTCAATTTCTTTCCGATGACGGCAACGCGGGCGCCGAAGTCAAGAAGCCTCTCCACTTTTCTTTCGGCTACCTCACCACCACCCACGACGATGCATCTTTTATTTGTTATATCAAGACATATCGGATAGTATCTCAACGCAGTTCCTTTTTTCTTTAGGGAGAATGAAAACTTATGTAAGCTATCATGAAAGTTCTGATAATTCAAGTTGCTTGAAATGTCACCAAAAAGAGGATATAAAAGTACATATAGGTGGAGGAGGTTGCACATGCCTGGGTCTGGTGAGAAAACGGGAGAAAAAAAGGGAAGATGGCTGAAAATCGAGTTGTCAGTTTCTCCTGTGCTGGTAGATGCGGTGTCAAACTTCGTGACTGAGATCGGCGCCGAGGGAGTGCTCCAGGAAGAATCGGAGCAACAGTTCCCGGATGACTTTGAAGTATCCGCGACGCGCGAGGTGCTGAAGGCGTATTTACCTTTTGATATACGGTTGGAGCATCGTATCGCCTCTCTGAGAACATACCTGGACAGTCTTATCGAGCTATTCCCCGGTCTCGAAGAACCGCTCCTTGCTACAGAGACAGTTATGGATCAGGACTGGGGAGAAGAATGGAAAAAATATTTCAAACCCCTGCGAGTCAGCAAAAACATCATCATCAAACCCACGTGGGAGCGATATGCCCCCACAGGCCGGGACATTGTCATCGAGATAGATCCCGGGATGGCGTTCGGTACCGGACAGCACCCCTCTACAAGGATGTGCCTGGAAGCAATTGAAGATATTATTTTGAAAGACAGGACGATAAAAGGGTGGAAGGTGCTCGACGTAGGTACAGGGACAGGTATTTTAGGTATCTCCTGTGCAAAATTAGGCGCGGAAAAAGTCGTTTGCGTGGACATCGACAAGAAGGCCGCTGAAATTGCACGTGAGAATGCTAAGATCAATCATGTGGAAGACAAGGTAGCAATTATCAATAGAGATGTAACCACCGTCCATGAATCGTTTGATCTAATTGTTGCAAACCTGACAGCGAAGATATTAATGCGTCTTCGCACCCATTTGCTGTCTCTGATTGGAAATGACGGATATCTCGTTATTTCAGGGATTATTGATCAGAATAAAAGTGATATCGAATTGCACTTCTTAACCGGCGAATTTGCCCTGCACCACACCATCACGGAAAAAGAATGGATTTGCTATATACTTCAAAAGAGGGGGGCATAAATTGACAGTACCGAGAATCTATTTTCCCGGCGAGATGAGGCAAGGCGATCTGTGTAAGCTCGGGGAAGAAAAACTCAGGTATGTGAAATCTGTCCTCAGGATGAAGAAGGGTGATCAGTTAATTCTTTTTGATGGTGCCGGATGGGAATATAAAACGGTCATTAAGCAGTTCTTTGCTGACAGCATCACCGTTGAGGTTCTGAAAAAGGACAAGATGCCGGATAAGGTTGTAAACATTGCTGTTTACCAGGCGCTCCCCAAGGCAAACAAAATGGATTTTATTATTCAGAAGGCGACAGAACTCGGTGCGGACAGGATAATTCCTTTTCAATCGACGAGGTCAGTGCCGCGTCTTACGGCGGACAAAGCCCGTTCTAAAATATCAAGGTGGCGGAGTATCGCGACTGAAGCAGCAAGACAGTGCGGGAGGGCGGATATTCCGGAAATTGGCAGCATCCTATCCTATGAAGAGGTAATCGATAGTGCGGAAAGGGAGAAGTTTAAAGTTATTTTCTGGGAAGAAGAGTCTGCAAGGGGCATCAAACAGGTATTGCGCGACGAAAAATATAACGGGGTGAAAGGCATCATTGTTATGGTTGGCCCGGAGGGGGGATTTTCAAAGGAAGAAGTTGATGCTGCCGTGGAGAAAGGATTTATATCTGTGGGTTTGGGCAGGAATATATTGAAAGTGGAAACGGCTGCCCTTGCCATTCTCTCCATTATTCAGTACGAGAAAGGAATTTTCGGTGGCGAGCTTAAAGGGGAGGTATACTAAATGCTCGTGGATCATTACGGCGGTTTCTGGCGAAGAATGATGGCATTTTGCATCGATAATATTATTCTCTTTATTACTTCCATCTTCATACTGTTTGTGGGTGTGCTGGCCTTGAGTTTGGGTTTTTTGTCTGATTACGGTGAGCTATTGCCGGAGAGACTTGTGGAGGCAACACTGACCTTTGTGCTCCTCTACTTCTTCATTATTGCCTTTATGAGCATGCTTTATTTTACATATTTTCATGGTACCACTGGACAGACATTCGGAAAGATGATTTTTGGCCTTCAGGTAGTACAATCAACAGGAGAAAAAATGACCCTTGGGGTCGGCTTTCTGAGATGGGTGGGGTATATCATCTCAGGCATGGTATTTTACCTAGGGTTCGTCTGGATTGCGTTTGACAGGAAAAAGCAGGGCTGGCATGACAAGATTGCCGGGACTGTAGTTGTACGGGTAAAGAATATTGTTGATGGATTATCATATTCGCCTGATGAGGATGTCGTGGCAGAAGAACATCACAAGATTGAAGTACAATAATGGTATTATCCCCGTTTATAACAGCCACATCAAGTGGGTGATGGGATTCGGATTTTATGATGAAAAATGCCTTGACAAAGGAGGGGATATTTTATAGACGACACTTCCACATAATATACCAGGAGGGTCGGTAGCTCAGTCGGTAGAGCACTGGACTGAAAATCCAGGTGTCGGCAGTTCGATTCTGCCCTGACCCACCATAAAATCAAGGGGTTATAGATCAATAATGAGGTCTAAAACCCCTTTGGTGTCTTTATAGGTGTCTATCTGCGGCGTTAATCCAGCTTTATATCCGGGGAGCCGGACACCAGCATTTTAAGCTTATGGTCAGTGATGACTATGTAACGTGAGTGGACTTCGTCGGCTTTTGGAATAGCGTGGCCAACGGCTGCTCTGACAAGATAGGTATTATAGAGAGACTCCCACATGTCAATTCGCGTCCTCCGGAGATCGTGAAACCAAAGATTACTTAATCCGGCATTTGCGCAAGCTGTTTTGAATGATCGTTTGATACTTTTTAACGGCTTTCCATCCATTGTCAATACGTAGTCATACTCCGGATCCCTTGGACGTGATAACAACATGTCAATCAGGTCCGGATAGAGAGGAACATTCCGGGGCGCTTTTTCTTTGGTTTCTTCTTTTTTGAGGCGTATGAATTCCGCATCAAGATCAACGCGATCCCATTTGAGGTTTAGAATCTCGCTGAGCCTCATGCCGGTTAGATATGCGATCTGTACAGCGCAACGAGTGTGGGGCAGACAATGGTCCAGAAGCTTGTGATATTCGTCGGGCGTTATAACTCTGTTCCGTTTGTTATATTCCTTCGGTAATTTGACTTTGCCTAGGGAAGTATCATCAATCTTGCCCTCTTCAAGAGAGTAATTCAGAATTCGTCTCAGACAGGCAATTTCACGATTAAGAGTGGCCGTAGAAGGCGGTTTTTTGAGGAGGGAATGTTCTCCTCCCCTTTTCGTCCGGTATGCTTCTACCAGGCCGGGAGTAATTTCATCGGCATATCGGGATCCGAAAAACATACGTAGATGTTTAATAGAATACTCATCACGTTCGTGTGACCGTCGGGCTTTGATATTCGG
>DASPQI010000371.1:0-6902 GCA_035625045.1 Syntrophales bacterium
CCCGCAGAGGGGCGCCAATGACTAAAATTGTATTCAGTTCTTTTGTCGCTTCGAGAATATTGTTTAACGCATCGATGATGCTTTTCAGAAGGGCATCTTGGTGAAATAAATCCTCGTTGGAGTAAGCGGAGATGCCAAGTTCAGGAAAGATTGCGAATATGGCATTTTGTTCTGAGGCCTCCTTCATCAGTTTGATAGTGCTGGCTGCATTAAAAGGTGCATCCGCTACCTTGACCTCCGGTATACAAACAGCAACTCGGATGAATCCGTGATTGTATAAGTTAAAAAAAGTGCTGGTTTCACATTTTGCCATAATCAATACTGAAGCCCATTTTCATGATTGGAACTTTTTAAGACTTCTAAAATTTACCTTATTTTCTTGAGAGGATTACAACGGCATAACATTCCCTGATATCGAGATAGCCATTTCTTCACTTCACTCGGGTCGCCTTGTGATGACAATTATAAAACTTTTTTTCAATAAGAACCTCGATACGATTACACCATGGCAGCTGCTCGAAGTAACTTTTCATGCAGATCGTCTAAGATAGAGGTTTCATAGAATAAACGAGGGCTGATGTCAATAGTCAATTCATGGCAAAGGATCGATAATAAAACATCTAGTTTATGCATTGCTTTCTAAAAAATTCTACGTAACTTTATTTCTTACTTAATGTTGCTGCTATTCTCCGATCCTCAATCGCCTGCCTATCCATACCAAGGCTGTGATGTGCAATTCCACGATTATTGTAAGCCTCAGCATATTTCGGATTGATCTCAATGGCTTTATCGAAGTCCTTGATTGCCAAGTTTGGGTTACCGAGGAATCCATAGACTGCTCCCCGATTACAATAAGCCTCCGCATATTTCGGGTTTATCTCGATGGCCCTGTTGAAATCCCTAAGCGCCAGGCTGTAGTTGCTATATATGCAAAGGGCAGCTCCCCGGTCAAAATAGACCTCTGCATATTGTGGGTCAATCCCGATAGCCATATCGAAATCATTAATCGCTTGTTTGTAGTTACCTAGCCTGCTATAGCTAATACCCCGTTTGTAATATGCCTCTGTATATTTAGGGTTAATCTTGACAGCTCTGTCATAATCCTCGATCGCCTGCCTGTAATTGCCGAGTGCCGCATATGCTTTCCCACGGTTACAATAAGCACCTGCGCATTTCGGGTTTACCTCGAGGGCTCTGTCGAAATCCTCGATCGCCTGTTTGTAGTTGCCTATTTTCCCATACGCAATTCCACGGCTAACTTGGGCAATGAAATTATTATCTGTAACCTTCAGAGCATGCTCAAATAATATGATGCTGTTCTGCCAGTACCCGACCTGTATCCATGTAACAATAAAAAGACATGAAACGGTTAATGCTGATGATGCAAAAAGCGCTTCTTTCCGGTAACGCCATTTTTTCAAGAGTTCCGGAATACCCCATGCAGCCATTATGAACAATCCGATCAAGGGAATATACGTATAGCGGTCTGCCCTGGCCTGAGAACCGACCTGCACAATACCGATGACAGGCACAAGTGTACCTAAATACCACAGCCATCCAATCGTTAAATATGGGAGTTTCCTTGCTGTCAGGATAACCAGTAAGCTTATGGTGAAAAGGAGAAATACTGCACCCATGACCTGCCATAGCGGCCAATGTACTGGATGAGGATAAATAACAGCAAGATTATTTGGCCAAACCGTCTTGCCTATATAAATGATATACGAAACAAAGGCATTTGCAATACGAACGCTCAGAGGTAATACCTCAAAGGATGTCATCGCCCCCCCCTTTTGCTGGGCAAAATATGTTACGATACTTGACAATGCTGCCAGTATAAAAAAGGGAATTTTCTCCCAAAGCAGAGGACGAATCAGCGCCGATTGATATTCAGAATTTGTCGTTTCTCCCAATTTCATCTCTCTAGCAGGCTTCTCTTTAAGATTCCCCTTTAGTTTATCCCAGGACAAAGGTGTGCCTGACTCCACCTGGTTTTCCTCGGCTGATTTTTTTTGATCGAATCGCTTCAGAGGCCAGTAATCCAGAAGCAACAGCACAAAGGGTAGAGTAACCAACATGGGTTTTGCCATCAGTCCTAAACCGAAGAGTATAACAACAACCAGATATCTCCGAAGTATCGGACATTCAACATAATGAATATACGCCCCTATGGTAATTATCCAAAAGAAAGAAGAGAGAACGTCTTTACGCTCGGCAATCCAGGCAACGGACTCAACGTGGAGGGGGTGAAGCGCGAACAAAGCAGCCACGAAGGCACTATGCAAGAGTGCTTTCGTCATCCGGTAAAAGACGAGAAATAACAACAGAGTATTTACAATATGGAATAGGAGATTGATCAGGTGATGCCATCTCGGTTCTAATCCAAAAAATTCAACATCCAGCATATGTGAAAGCCAGGTCAGGGGATGCCAGTTTGCGACATGGCTGGTCGTGAATGCCCAGCCAATTCCCTCTACCATAATGCCATTCCGAATATGACTATTTTCGGTTATGTAGGCGCCATCGTCGTAAATATTGAAATCGCCGTAACTAACCTGCCAGAATGCTATGAGGGTTGCAGTCATCAAGAAAATGCAAATCATCAGAATCTGTTTATTCTTTGACATAATACTCACGGTTGTTTATCGGCAATTTTTTGAAAAATAAGAAGTATGAAAAAAGTGTTAATAAAATACTATTTTTCTGAAAAATGACGGACAAATTTAAAATTAATGTCTCTTTGAGTCCCTCTGGTTGTCTTGATAATCTGGATTTAGAAGCAAGACTTCTTTCACCTCTCGATTGCCTCATATCAAGTCAAGGTTTCGATTCATAGATTTTTCCACATAAGCATAGGCGCTGTGGTTATGTATGCTTTCAAAATTTTCCGCTTCGACACTGTACCAGATGAAATTATAGTCTTTGTTTAACTGTTTAGCTACATTTCTGACCACGTCTTCCACGAACATCGGGTTCTCGTGTGCTTTCTCCGTGACGAATTTTTCATCCACTCTCTTGAGAAGGGAGTATACCTCGCCGCTCGCGGAATCCTCCACCAGCCTGATTATATCTTCAATCCAGAAAAACTTTTTGAACCTAACCTTCGTGGTTACCATGCTTCTCTGGTTGTGGGCGCCCATGTTGCTGATTTCTTTGGAGCAGGGACATACGGTTGTGACAGGAACGACCACTGTGACCACAAAATCCGTTGTCTTACCGTTGACCTGTCCGCTGAAGGTGCACATATAATCCATGAGACTTTTCGCGCCTGATACGGGGGCGATTTTTTCCACGAAGTAAGGGAATTCAATTTCCATGTGCGCTGATTCCGCATGAAGTTTTTGCCTGATCTTTTGGAGAATCTTCTGGAAGGTTTTGATGTTGATCTGTCCTCTGAATTCATTCAGGATTTCTACAAAGCGGCTCATGTGGGTCCCCTTGAAGTGGTGGGGCAGGTTGACATAGATGTTTATGGTTGCATTAACATGCTGTGTGCCGTTGGCGCGGTCAAGTACAACAATCGGGTATTTGATTCCCTTGACGCCTACTTTCTGTATATCTATCCTTCTATTATCTTTCTGATTTTGGATGTCAATCATGGTGTCTTTATTAGTTCACATAATTCTCTTATTTTCATATAATTCTTTCCTCAGAATTTTTGCCTACTCCTTTGCTCATGTCAACCATAATATTTAATCTCTATTTCCAATGTATGTTCATTGAGGGTAGGGAAAGGATCCATATTTTCGAGTGTATTCAAATTAATTTGACAATTATTCTGTTGCAAGTTATGTGTTTAGCTGCCTTATCAGCTAAGTCGGTAAAGCTTGATTATATTTGTATATCCGCAACGTTATTATATCAATGCTAAAAGAAAAACTTCTGTTATAGTAAGGTATCCATGGGAATTTTTATTAAAGAAAAGAGACCTTTGTATAACAACCCCAATAAAATATTCATCAATGAAAAATATTTTAACATATATTTGTTAGATGTTATTCTTATTTCACTTCTCTGCATCTTAATCTACTCATCGTCACTTTTCGGTGATTTCGTTTATGATGATATCGGGGAGATTGTAAAGAATCCAAATATAAAGAAGTTGCAATTCATTCCGAAATATTTTGATCCCTCTCACAAAGAGACATGGAGCTATTATGAACAGCAGCATGGAGCATACCGTCCTCTACTCCTTGTATCTTTTGCATTGAACTATTACATATCAGGGCTTAATCCCTTTTTCTATCACGTATTCAATGTCATACTTCATATATTGAACAGCTTGCTTGTGTTTTTGACCATAGGCAGGGTATCGTATTTGTTGGGAAATTCCTATACGAAGGAATCTCAAAACAGGCACATTGCATTAGCGACCGCATTGCTTTTTGCATGTCATCCCCTACAAACGGAATCTGTAAGTTACATAGTTAGCCGATCTTCCCTGCTAAGTACATTCTTCATTCTTTCTGCATTTCTTTCATTTATTGTATCGCTGTCCAATGATCGTTCTCGGCTCGCTTTAAGATTAGTAAGTATCATGTTCTTTATTTTCGGGCTTTTCACCAAAGAAATTGTTATTGCACTTCCAATTATCGTTTTTGTTTATTCAATTTTGTACCTTCATAATTTAAAGGAAAAAAGGATTTTTATATCCTCCCTGCGAATCTGTATGCCGTACTTTTTTATTCTTGTTGCATATCTATCAGTCAGGATTGCAGCAAATTTCCAATTTTATTTTCCAGAGGCAACAGGTTTATTCATTTATTATTTTTTGACTTCTATGAAAGCAGTTTTTATTTATCTCAGGCTTCTAATTATTCCCATCGGGCAGAATGTTGACCATTACCTTCCTATTGTAAAAACGATATGGGAGCCTTCAGCACTTTTGGCGTTTGCATGTATTATTATTTATTATAGTATTTCTTCACCAATATTTTTCCGCCGCTCTAAGCTCCTGTTTTTTTTCTCTATGTGGTTTCTTATTGCGTTACTACCGACAATACTTCTCCCGACCAGGGAACCTATTAGTGAGCATACAATATATTTTCCTTCAATTGGTTTTTTTGCGCTAGTAACTATTTTATTTATGGAATATTGGAATAGAAGTCGCTGGAATAATAGCAAGATAATAAAAATTGTTGGCCTATTTTTTTTCTCTCTAATTATTATGCTAATGGCGTTTCTCACGATAGAGAGGAACCTCGTCTGGCAAAACGAGATATCTTTGTGGTCGGATGCTATCAAGAAATTTCCAAACAATGACAGGCCACACAACAATCTGGGACTTGCGTACATGCAAACGGGTAGACTGGATTTGGCGATCCGTGAATTTCAAACAGCCGTTTCTATCAATTCCCAATCTACAACTGCAATAAACAACATGGGAATTGCCTCGGCACTGTCGGGAAATTATGAAACGGCAAAAAAAGCCTTCACTGATTTGATTAATATAGAACCTTTTAATACCGATGCGCTTAATAACCTAGGCTTTTTACATATAGAAATGGGGGAATATGAAATGTCAATCCCGATACTTGAAAAAGTTACAAAGATAAAACCGACTGACTTCGTAGCCAATGTCAATTTGGGACTTGCCTATTGCCAGACTAATCATCGGAAGAAAGGATGCCACTATTTGCAAAATGCGATAAATATTAATCCGGATTATGATCGTGGAGTGATACTATATAAACAATGGTGCGTGAATAAAGTTAATGATGAGTAATTTATTGCTTAAATCCAGTAATAAAGAAGAAATAGTAGAAAATTATCCATCAACTTTGTGAAGCCCAAGCCTTAAGAGGTATATGGTTACCTGCGTTTGGATATGAAAGAGTATGGAGGAAGAGCAACTTTTTCGAATATGAACCAATTTCTTAATTCCATCGGGTCTTTTTCAAAGACTCTGTGCTGACCCATCACCTTCTTAATTAATTACAACCTGTTCTGAACAGAGCGAAGATTATTAATGGCGTCTTCATAATGGGGATTAATCTTCAGTGCCTCATGAAAATGAAGAACTGCTTCATCCAACCTACCGGTTTTTGCGAGTGCAATCCCTAAATAGTTATGAGTTACAGAATCATTTTTGTCTAGTTGAAGCGCCTTTTCAAAATAATATATGGCCTGTTCCGTTTTTCCCTTACCGGCGAGGGCAATACCCATATTACAGTTAGCAGGTTCATAATCAGGCCTGATATTCAAAGCCTCTTGGATATGTCCAATGGCTTCATCAAACCTGCCTTTATATATCAAGACTGCTCCCAGATTATTATGGGTTATTTCGTCGTGTTGTTTTCTTTGCAAGGATGCACGAAAATAAGCCATCGCTTCATCTATCTTTCCCTGTCTGGCCAGGGTAATCCCCATATAGCTGTATGCATCTGCGGATTCAGGATTTTCCATTATCACATATTCAAATTGCTTGATTGCCTCGTCTGGCTTTCCCTCGTGTGTTAACGCAACACCCAGATAATAGTGTGCCGGTAGGTTTTCTTCAGTAACGCGCAAGGCATGTTCAAAAAGAATCACGCTATTCTGCCAGTATCTAACCTGATGTAAAGTACAAATAATTAATGCTGAGAGGACAGCGCCGGAAAATACAGAGAAAATAATTTTTCGCTGCGGCAATTTTTTCAGGAAATCGGGAACACCCCAGGCAATCATTATAAACAAACCAATCATAGGAATATAGGCATAACGATCAGCCATAGCCTGCGGTCCAGCCTGTATTAATCCGATTACCGGTACAAGTGTTCCTAAAAACCATAGCCATCCTACAAGTGCGTACCGGTAATTCCGAGCCAGATAAATTACGATGCAGGAAGTGATTAACAGAAGCAACGCCGATCCGGCTAACTGGAATGGGCTGTATTCTTTCAAATAAGGATAAAATGCCGCAA
>DASPQI010000372.1:0-3886 GCA_035625045.1 Syntrophales bacterium
ATCCCTGCTTGACATTAAAGACTAACTGGTATACCTTTTGTGATACAATTTGACCTGTCAACGGGAGAGGGCTCCAAACGTTGACGTGATGGTTCTGTCCAGTAGATATTGGGCCCGCATTTCATTGAAACTTTTAATAATGGAGGAGGAATCGGATTATGGAGGCAATAGGAATAACAAGAGGGGCAGCTATCGCCATCAATGACCTTCTGGATAATTGCGCTGAGATTAAACCCGGTGATGAAGTTGTCCTTGCAGCGCATATTGACGGATTGTATGGAGGCGACAACCTCGTAGATCCTCAGGCGATCGCCTGGATTCAGGCCGCTATCCAGGCTCGTGGAGCTAATCCCTCAATTTTGTGGATTGATGAACCTGCCAAGATTCATGCCTGGCGTATTCCCCCGGTTTTTATGTCCGCCCTGAAGGCAAGCAATGTTTTTATCAATCATTCCTTCGATTTGACAATCGAAGAGCTAAAGACAATCCAAGAGACGGCGACGGAGTACAAAGTAACCCTGGTCCGGAATTTTGCTACGACACCGGAGCTCCTTAACAGCCCCTGGGTTCAGACGCCATATGAACTCGTTTCAGAAATCCGCTACCAAGCCTGCGTCCCGTTTGGGTCAGGAGGAATGCCTTTCCAGATCACGGATGACAGGGGCACTCACATCGAGGGCACAGTTTCCCCGCCCAGCCATGTTAGGTTCCCAACCTATACACGGCGCCGAAACGAAGGCCCAGGTTATCGTCCATTTCCAGAGTGGGTATTTCCTCCGATCAATATCAAGGATACCTCAGGGATCGTTGTATTTGACCGTATGCTGAGTTGGTGGTCTCGATATATTGGGATTTCCCCTTTCTTCAAGGATCCGATTCGCCTGACCATAGAGAAAAATCGCATCACCAAGATCGAGGGTAGGGATGAGGCAGATGCACTACGTCGTTTCCTGAAATCAATGGAGCTGAAAATAGGAGATGTTGTCTATAACTTCCCGGAAATTCATTCAGGTGTGCATCCACAAGCTGTGGTTCCTCCTCAGCAGTGTGATCACCCATTAATTCGCCGTATCGTAGATCATTCTGAGGCCTGCAACATTCATGTCCATATCGGTGCACCATGGCCGAAACCCGAATACCCTTACTGGTTGCACATTACCGGAGACCTTCGGACTGCCACGTGGCGAGTGGGAGATCATCTGATTCATGACCGAGGGCATCTCACTGCTCTGGACCACCCGAAGGTGAAAGCGATAGCAGAAAAATACCCGGACCGGCCCGGACTGACACCATGGCCCAGGAGTTTTTAGAGTTCGATCGATCGTGAGATTGTCTCACGAAGGGATCATCTTTAGGGGCTATAGAAAACAGAAGAAAGGAGGAGAGGATGATCAGCCTTGAAGGAATGTATGATCTTCATATCCACCCAGCCCCTTCGATCCAGAAAAGAAGATTTACTGCCTTGGAGGCTGTAAAGCTTGCTAATGAAGAGAGAATGGCCGGCGTTCTTTTTCTGGATCATACCTACAATACAACTATGGTGGCCGATACCGTTAATGAAATGGGCTTTCAGACAAAAGCCTTCGGTTCGATTATGTTGAACGAAGCAGTAGGAGGACTCAGCCCATCTGTTGTTGAAATTGCTTTAGCTTTAGGCGCAAAACAGATCGAAATGCCCACCTATAGTTCCAAGGCCCATTTTGATGCTTACGGTGATGACCAAAAGATTTTTCCCTACAAAAAACGAGGGAAACCAATTTATATATTGGATGAATATGGCCGTTTGATACCGGAAGCCGAGGAAATCCTTGATCTTATGAAAGGTACTAACTCATTTTTAGCGTCTGGGCACCTCTCCACTTTGGAGGTCGATGCAATTGTTAAACGTACTAAAGAAGTTGGCGGCAAGGTCATGATCAGTAGCGTTTCTACAGACATGCCGGGTTATCCGCTTGAGGCTCAAAAGAAATGGGCCGCTGACCATATTTTTATGGAACACGATTATATGGCCCTCACCGATGTTCCCCACGTGAGAACGCCCATTACCACCCTTGTGGGACAGATCCGTGCTGTAGGGGCCGAGAGATGTGTGCTCGGCACAGATTCAGGCAACATGAAACTTCCCGACAACGTTGCTTCAATGAAAGACTTTCTTGGCCGTCTCATTGAAGCAGGGTTTACAGATAAAGAAATAGACCTTATGACCAGAAGAAATCCCAGAATTCTATTGGGGATCCCCTGAAATAAAGGTGGCTGATCTTTTGTAAGAACAGAATAAATTACCCCGGCTCAAGGGGGAGGATCTCTACCACCGTGGTGGGAGAAAGTTAGCGGAAGCGTACGAGACGTTTTCGGGTACGTAAAACCAGAATCGATCCATTACGGAAGATAAAGAGATTTGATTCGAAACTAAAAGGAGTATGTATTTTGGAGAATGCTAAAAGCAAAAATGCTTGGGTGAGTGTATACGAATTCGTCAGAGATAGAATTATAAAGGGAACGTATAACCCAGGAGAAAAGCTCGATGAAAGAGAAATAGCGAAGTTAGTAAATGTCAGTCGAACCCCGACTCGTGAAGCTCTAAGAATATTAGAATACGAAGGGTTTGTTACTAATATCGCAAAAAGGGGCGTTTTTGTAAAAAAATATTCCCCGGATGAATTGGACACTCTTCACAAGATGCTCATTCGATTAGAAGGGCTTGCAGTTGAGATGGCTGTTCCAAAACTGTCGGAAAGCGACCTCGCCTGCCTTCAAAAGATGACCAGCCGTTTGAAGTCATTAGCATCAAAGAGGAACTATAGCGATTACTTGGCTCTCAACAATGATTTCCATCTTCTTTTCCCAAAGGTAGCTGGAAGCACAGAATTATTTGATATTTTATCTCAATTACGAAAAAGGACTTTCAGATTCTATTACGCACAAATCATAGCGGATGACCAGTTCGAACAATATGTGAATGACCACCAAGAAATTATTGATGCTTTAAGGGGCAAGATTAATAAAGAGCCTAAGACATTAATGGAAAAACACATTGATCGTGGCAGAAAATCATTTTTAAATTTTTACAAAAAGTTTGGACCTTGAGTAAGGTAAAATTGGTTGCGGTCACATGAAATCTGAGAGTTAGCGGCTGTGGATGAGGGGGCCGCCGCTCTCCGGCTTAAACTCAAATATAAGTGGACGAGCTATCCTAAATACATCGGCAGATAGCTTAAAAGGACAGAGAAAAGGAGGGAAGCCCGTGGATAACAAGTTTGAAGTATCCATTTTTCGTTATGATCCCGCAGAAGATTTTGGCCCCAGATATGAGAAGTATGATGTGCCTTACAGAGACGGAATGACTGTGTTGGAAGTATTGAAATACGTCTATGACCACTATTCACCTATTGCTTTCCGGTACGGGTGCCGAATCAAAGCCTGCGGCACCTGCGCAGTGATGATGAACAGTCAACCGGTACTTGCTTGCAAGGAAAAAGCTCAAAAGGTCATGACTATAGAACCATTGCCAATACTTCCAGTAGTGAAAGATTTGGTCTTCGACTTTGATCCATATTTTGATAAACGCGCCAAGATTAGACCTTTTATAGAGCCTCCTAAAGCGAACATAGAGATGCCAAGGTCATTGAGTTATGAAGTCGTTAACAAGTATAGAGAGTGTGAAATATGTATCGAATGTCTCATCTGTGACGCTGCCTGTCCAGTGGTAAGAGAATCCAAACAGAGATTTGCAGGTCCGTCTGTCATGCTCGAAATTGCGCGTCTCTATCGGGAACCACAGGATGACGGCGATAGGATTGGGCTTGCCATCTCAGAAGGTTTGCTTCAATGCAACCTATGCGGAAAATGTAGTGAGGTCTGCCCGGTGGGCATCAAGGTTCATGAA
>DASPQI010000373.1:0-5843 GCA_035625045.1 Syntrophales bacterium
CTATTTCAAGGAGACAATACAAAACAAGGATGGAGTGTAAGATGTCCCATAGTGATAATTTCACTAAGTGCGGGATCATCGTCTCTGCTCCATTCCGCAGTTAGGATAGCAAATGTTGGATGGATTGTCCAGGGTTGTACCAATTTTTTGATTTGGCATAACGTAGCCAAAACTTTTTATTGACTTTGAACGGAATAACTTGCAATACAAATGTGCTACCGATATTGCCGGTGTAGCTTATTGAAAACGGGATGAAAGCATGCAAGGATCCAATGGCTCATTCCCGTTTATGTTGTGGCTCCGCTTCTTCCTGTATTCTTCACGAACGAGATTCGACCAAATACTGAAGCTTTCAATAGTAAATCAATACCCGATTCTACTTTGAATAGTTCTGAGTAATTCGCAGAAAGTGCTTGACAAACTTTCTCCATCTGGGTTTACTAGATATTAATTCAATTAGCTGTTGGACCCATGTTGAAACGCCTTTCACTTTTTTTCACAATTCTTCTTTTGCTTTCCACTCTGGTAGTGGCCTTTCATTACCATGACGATGGAGAAGATCATCCCGGATGCTCTATTTGCGTAACATCTCACCAGCAAGCCGACACCGGGCATATTGCTCCGGCATACAATATAATAAGTCACTCAGGAGATATGTTTTTTTCTCCGCTATTTCCGGCCATCGTCGCTAAACTTATTATCTCTCCTCACGATAACCGCGCTCCCCCTGCCTAGTTATCTTATCCATTATCCCTGTTATAAAAGCACACAAATTTACCAGGGAAATCTTTATTTTCTCGCAATTCAATAAATCACTGTTTTGGAGGAGTCATGAGACAAATACTCTGCCTTATGGGCATGACTGCGATATTCTTCACTTTCAATGTGTCTGCATTTGGGCAGGATCTTTCAGACCGTGTGAAAGCGCTTGAAGATATTGTAAAGAGTCAGGCCAAAATAATAGAAGAGCTGAAGCAAGAAATCGCAAAGCAAAAGAACCAGGGAACCAGACAACAAGACCAGGAGACCCAGGAGACGAAGCAAACAAACCAGGAACTTCAGCAGAAAGTCGAGGAGTTAAACACCAAGGTGGAACAAGTGGTCGAAGCGCAGAAGAAGGAAGTTCCAAGCGTTTTTAACCCCTCCATAGGGCTCGTGGGTGAGACAATCGTCTCCTATCGCAGCAGGGGATCGAATGAGACAGGAAGCGACCGGCATGGCGGGTGGGACGTGTTTCAACGTTCGACGGAACTGAACCTGGCGGCAACAGTCGATCCATTCGCAAAGGCCTATGCGGTGATTAATGCCACTGCCGATGCTCAAACCGGAGAAATGACTTTAGGGGTCGAAGAGGCCGCGCTACAGACTACGTCACTTCCATGGAATCTGACTTTGAAGGCCGGCCGGTTCTTCGGCGAGTTCGGCCGATTGAGTTACATTCACGACCACGAACTGCCGTTCGTCAACCGTCCTCAGGTACTTGCGCAGTACGTAGGCGGCGAATCGAGGACTGACGGATTGCAGCTAAATTGGCTGTTGCCGATCCCACATTACGTAAGCCTGACAGTGGGTGCGGGTATCCAGTTCGGAGGCGATAACCCCCCGAATGATCCCGGCAATTTCCGTAATGGCAGTGGATTGAATTACTGGGGCCGCTTATCTTCGTCTTTTGACCTGACAAAGGATATCACACTCGAACCTGGCATTTCGGTCCTCTGGAATCCCAGTACAGATGCACAGTGGTCCAGTCCAGGCGGTGTCAATCCTCTGTTTCCCATGGATGTAAATAACAACACATTCACAGAACGCGAGCGCAGGCTGTTTGGGGCGGATTTGGTGTTGAGCTATAAGCCTCTCGCCAGCAACCAGTTTCAAAGTCTCATCTGGGGGACGGAAGTGCTATACAGCGACAACCGGTACGATGTAACCGATCCATCGGGGAATACCCTTCCAAGCCGCACTGTCGGCTCTCTGGGCATGTATTCGTACCTCACATATAAGTTTCATCGGCAGTGGTCAGCCGGGTTCCTGTTTGGATGGGTGGAGAATTTAGTGGACAATAATGACAGAACCTACGAGTACTCTCCATATATCACGTGGGCATTAAGCCACTGGAACCAACTGCGCCTTCAGTACACACACACCGAACACAACGCCTCATCCCCCCTGCGCTCCGACGATGCATTTTACGTACAATGGGCATGGATCATCGGCTCACACGCGCACGGGTGGCAAGAACGCTAAGGAGGAATCAAACATGAAATCCAGATTATTCATTTTACTATTGATTATCACGCTCACCAGCGCATTGTGCGGGTGGACGATACCCGCTCATGCGGCCAAAATACGAGTTGTTACAACTCTTACCGACCTGGCGGATTTCGCGCGCGCAATCGGCGGTGACCGGGCTGATGTCCACAGTCTGGCGACGGGTGTCGAAGACACCCATGGCGTTCCGATGAGACCGAGCTTCGTACCACTGTTGAACCGGGCGGATATGGTGATCCTTGTCGGGTTGGATTGCGAGCACGCCTTCCTACCGGCACTCCTGGAGGCTAGCAAGAACCCACGCATCCAGAAGGGAAGAAGCGGCTATGTAGACTGCTCAAAGGGAATAATCCCCCGCGATGTGCCGAAGTCGACTGATCACTATCAGGGAGACGTCCATCCTTATGGCAACCCGCACTTCATGCTCGATCCGGTACTGGCAAAAACCGCGATCAATAACATCTACAATGCACTGGCAGAGTTCGCTCCTGAATACAAAATTGAATTCACACGCAACCGAGATGCTTATCTCGCCAAGCTAGACGCCAAGATCGTCGAATGGAAGAAAGAGGCCGGATCGCTCAAGGGCAAGAGTTTTGTTCCTTATCACGACCAGTGGATATACTTCGCGGAGCGCTTTGGCATGAATTTTTTTGGGACGATTGAATTGAAGCCGGGGATTGATCCGACTCCACGCCATATCCAGGAATTGATCGCTGCAATGAAGGCCAATCATGTACCCATCGTCGTCCGCGAACCGAATTATCCTGAGAAGGTGGCCAGACGCATTGCGGAACAGACCGGTGCAACCATGATAACGCTCCCCATTATGCCTGGTGGCGTGCCGGGCACAGAGACGTATATCAAGATGATGGATTATATTGTTCACACAATGGTCGTTGCCGCACAAGATAGGAAATAAAATAAAGGAGGAGTGGTCTCCTTAGGCGTTGCCGGGGAGAACCAGTTTAAAAAGTATGAATGAAGCACTCATTACACTGAATAACTTGAGCATCGGTTACAATGGCCAGCCTGTACTGTCCGGAATTTCCCTCTCGATTGCCCGTGAAAGTTTCACCGTTATTCTCGGCTCTAACGGTTCAGGCAAAACAACCCTGCTCAAGACACTGCTTGGCCTGCTTCCACCGATTGCGGGCCGCATCGAGACTGCGGGAAACACAGGCAGATCACTCATTTTTGGGTATGTCCCACAATCTACTCTGTTCGATCCGGTTTATCTGCTGACAGGTTTCGACGTTGCCCTGATGGGCACATATGGCCGCGTACGCCCGGGTCGGCTAGTCCCACCAGCCGAACGCGCCTTCGCGCATGAATGTCTGCGTGCGGCAGACGCCGAGGAATTTGCCTACAAGCGGTTTGCCGAACTCTCAAGCGGCCAGAAACAACGCGTGCTCATTGCACGTGCCCTGTCGGCACGTCCCGACATCCTGATGCTTGACGAACCGACTGCGGGGGTGGACCATGCAGCAACTCATGCAGTAATGGAGTTCATTTCGAAGATTCGCATGGAACGACGGATTACGGTACTGCTCGTCACGCACGACTTTTCGGTAGTGCACCGCCATGCCGAGCAGATAATCTGGCTGTGCCAGGGGAGCGTTCTCAAGGGAACTGCTGACGAACTGCTCTCAAAGAAACGTATGGCGGCTATTCTTGAAATGGAGACAGACTAATATGGAAGCGTTGCAACAGATTCTCTCGCCCGGCTTTTTATTGCGTAACTCAGTTTACGTCAGCGTGCTCATTGGCCTTTCCTGCCCGCTTGTCGGCGTGTTTCTCGTTCTGCGCCGGCTGGTGTTTATGGGAGTAGCATTGCCGCAGATTTCCTCGACGGGTGTTGCTATCGCTCTCTCACTTCCACTCTGGCTGGGATATTTTAGTGCTGACGATCCACAGAGTGGGCATGCACTCGCCTTTGCAGGTTCGATGGTCTTTTCAATCTCGGCAATCCTGCTGCTGGCTTTTCTGGAACGGCGCGGCCGCGGCCTGCCAGAAAGCCGTCTTGGTGTTGCCTACGTTGTCTCCTCTGCATTGAGCATTTTGCTCCTGGCAAAAAATCCTTACGGGGAAATCGGTTGGCTCGATCTTCTGAAAGGAGAGGTCATAACCGTCTCGAATTTCGATCTCGTTGTGACATTATCAGCGCTCAGTCTTGTTCTTGCGGTACTGGCACTTTTTCGCAAGGAGATACTCTTTGTCTCATTTGACCGCGCAATGGCGATTACACTTGGCAAGAACGTAGTTTTCTGGGACGTGCTGCTCTATCTGCTGATTGGCCTGACCGTTTCGATGGCGGTGCTCGGTGTTGGACCGCTGATCACGTTCGGCTTTCTGCTGATTCCCGCACTGACGGCGCACCTGTTCGCTCGAAATATGCGCCAGTTAACAACTTTGGCCTCTTTGATCGGAGGCACGGGCGCATTCGTTGGGTTCTGGATCTCATATCAATGGGATTTACCGGTAGGACCTACGGATGTTGTTCTACTTGGTATACTATATGCGGCAAGCTGGACAGTCGCCAAACTTCTTTCCGGAAGTATCGAACCGAAGTCGAGCACGGGGTGAGTTCCAATGATGAAGATCTCACACCGTTGTCCGGGAACTTCAGCGTAAAAGGGATAGTTCTCTCATTGAGACTAAAACATATCTTATTACGACGTGTCGCGCCTTCAAAGCGTTAATAGAGACCACAGGGGGAAATTGTTGAATGAGAACTAAAATATGCGCACTTGGACAGATTATTCTTTTGCTCAAGAGAAAGTGAACGCCTCAGTTTGACCAATTAAAATTGCATACAGAGCGATATCTACTGCTTCAAATACGAATCAATGATACGGTCACCGCACCGGTTTGTTAAATACATGGTGAAAGTGCAATAGAAAGACAGCTCGTTTTTTTCCTCTATCGAATTCGTAAAAACTTCCTTTGACAAAACGTTTCGCAACTTTGATATATATCCATCCTTCAAATGGTTATAAATATCCCTTAATTTATTTATTAATGATGGTCACATTAAGAAACCTTGATTAAGACTTTCTAAAGGAGTAAAATTAATATGCTATATGTATTGACAGTAGTGTCTCTAAACAGAGTGCATTAATCAATGATATTCCAAGAATTACGTGAAATGTCTGTTTTAGGCAATTTCATCATTTGATGCGGCATCGACAAAGAGTCTGTACTTTTCCGATTCTTAAGAAAAGGCCTTGGGAAAGATTACAAGGAGTGGCCCTCGACGTATAACTGAAAAAGTAAAGGTAGGCGAATAGAATGTTGGGCCTTTTGATAGTACCAGCCCTATTGGTTACAGGTTCTCTCTTAGTTTGGGAGCTAGGGGTAAAACCAAGAGATAAACAGAGATTTAGAGATGGATGGACGGATAAGAGAATAGAGAGTCCAACAAAGACTTGCAAGGAAGGTAGAAAGAAAAAGAAGTCACAACAAAAAACTGACTAGAGGTCCTCTTTTATCTGCTTCATGTCGTCAACTCGTGATCTTCTATCTTATTCATGCCGCAAAGTCGAGGTTGAAGTCTTATGGATGAGGGGATCGCA
>DASPQI010000374.1:0-6513 GCA_035625045.1 Syntrophales bacterium
GCACGTAAAGGTCATCCTGACCGGGGAGGGGGCCGACGAGGTATTCCTCGGATACATCAGTTTTCAGCCCGGTAAAGGCATGCATTTCGACCAAATACTAAACAAGTTGAAGGAGAAAAAGGCTCCGAAGCGCTTGCAGGCTGGCCCAATAGTGGAAGCACTCGGCTTCGTTCCCCTGCCGGACTATGTTGATACGCTGTCACCAAGGGTTCAGATATTCCTTCTCCGTTTCTTTGCAAGGAAAAACAGGCCCCGGCATTTGGCGCGACATCCGCTGCAACAGCTCAAGGAGCGTATCGACAGACATCAGACGGAAGGGCGTCCGTTGGTGAGAAAGATGCAGTATGCCTGGATCAAGAATATACTCGCCCCTTACATACTCACAATTCTAGGTGACCGGGCTGAATTAGGGCATTCTGTTGAGGGCAGGACTCCTTTCCTGGATCACCATCTCTTTGAGGCGGTGCGCCACGTTCCGGACCGCTTCAAGATTCATGATGGCGTCGAGAAATACGTGCTGCGGGAAGCATTCAAGGATCGGGTCACCGAGGCGATCTACATCAGGAAGAAATGGCCCTTTTCCGCTCCCCCGCTGTGGATCGAGAAAGGACGATATTCCGGACTGGATGAGCTTCTGAAGAAGTATCTCAGCCGCGAAGCGGTCTTGAAGAGCGGTATCTTCAGTTATCAGCGAATCCGTGTCTGGCAGTGGCTCACGAAGCGCTTTTCCTACGACTCCCTCTTCAGAAGAAAAATCAACACAGTATTACTACTTATCCTGACCGTTCAGATCCTTGATCATCTCTTCATACAGGATTTTGAAGGGAATTTGAAACGCACAGCACCGCCAACGGCAACGGCCCCGTGATTCTATGGGCATACGGCTCGAAAAGGTGGCATATAAACGCTTCCTCCCAAAATCACAACTTATAAAGAAATCCCTTTGAACCGTATTGAAATGCCTACGTTAAAGTCTTGTACATCGGATTTATATTTTGATGTCTGCAAGAACTTATATTGACATCATTGGATAATCTATAATATTAAAATTCAGGGAACTGGTTCGTTTATTACTAGATTTCCGCTTTCGAGACTGTGTTTTAATGCAAGAATATGCCAACAATATCGTCATACCGGCGAAGGCCGGTATCCAGTGTTTTTCATGGTTCCCCGCTTTCGCGGGGACAGGCCTGGATTCCGTGTCGCGCTTCGCTTGCACGGAATGACAAGAATGTAATTACGACAAAGTCTCTTCGCGGAATGACAATTTGGTGTAAAGTACAATTTTTTTACGAGTTAGTCAGTATTAGACGTATCTAAATTACAGGGATTGCGCCCTGCAAAAAACAACGCGTGAGGGAGAGAATATGGCCGCTGTTAAATTAGCAGATGATATTTACTGGGTCGGGGCAAATGTCTATACGGAAGACTTATTCGAGGGTATCTGGCCCACGCCGAATGGTGTGTCGCTCAACGCCTACGTGGTGAAAGGCGACAAGATTGCCATCATTGAACTGGTCCGCGAGTGGGGCGGCGCATCGCTGACACTCCTCCAAAATCTCAAGTCTCTGGGCATCGCGCCCCAGGATATTAACTACATCGTCCTGAACCACCTTGAACCGGACCATACGGGATTCACTTATACGCTCCGCAATCTGGCTCCGAAGGCCGAGATTATCTGCACGCAGAAAGGGGCCGCCCTAGTGGATGGCTTTTTCGGGATAAAAGATAGCGTGTGCCAAGTGAAGACGGGAGATACGCTCGACCTTGGGCAGGGGAAACAGCTTGCTTTTGCCGAGATTCCCAATGTGCACTGGCCCGAAACAATGGTGTCTTTCGAAAAGAGCACTGGAATTCTCTTTTCAAGCGATGCGTTCGGATCTTTCGGGGCCTTCCGGGGAAGCATTTTCGATGATGAGCAGCCAGCAGTCAACAAACCTTACTGGGAAGCCGAAATGCTGCGCTACTACGCCAACATTGTGGCGGCGTTCTCTCCCCACGTCCTTAAGGCAATTGACGCCCTCAAGGACATCAATGTGAAGATGATTGCACCGTCTCATGGGATGATCTGGCGGGGGCGCCCCCAGGCGGTTATCAATAAATATCTCCGGTACGCAAATTACAACAAAGATTTTGCTGAACCGGAAGTGTGTGTCGTATGGGGGAGCATGTATGGCAACACAGAGGTAATGCTGAGCGCGGTTCTCAAGGGAATTACAAGTGAAGGAGTCCCTGTCAATGTTCATCGCGTCCCTAATGAGGACGCTTCGTTCATCCTTGCTGACGCGTACAGAGCTGCCGGGTTGATAATTGGTGTGCCGACATATGAGTATTCAATGTTCCCCCCCGGTCGTTATATTCTCGAGCTTCTTGTTAAGAAACACATGTGGTATAAAAAAGTCGGATTTTTCGGATCATTCGGATGGAGCGGCGGGGCACAGAAAGACTTCGACGAGCTGTCAAAGAATATGCGCTGGGACATCCTTGACCCCGTTACCTTTAAGGGGTACCCGACGCCGGAACACCTAGAAAAGGGTGAGCGGATGGGCGCCGAACTTGCCCGGCAGGTCAAGGAAATATCATCGAAGATTAAGGACGAGGATTATTAAAGAACAGATTCTCTCGGTCTATTTAAATGCATATAGAAAAGGCATTTATGATGGGTTAATGGGCTAAAAGTAATTTTTTTAAAGAACTTCTTATCAAACAAAAGGAGGAGTTAATCATGGCCGTAAAAAAGATCTTGATGCTCGTCGGTGACTTTGTGGAAGATTATGAGGTAATGGTGCCTTTTCAGGCGCTGCTCATGGTAGGGCATACAGTTCATGCCGTTTGCCCTGGGAAAAAGGCAGGTGAAAGGATTCGAACGGCAGTTCACGATTTTGAAGGGGACCAGACCTACTCTGAAAAGCCGGGTCACAATTTCACTCTTAACGCTACCTTTGATGAAATAAAGCCTGAGACGTATGATGCCCTGGTAATCCCCGGAGGGAGGGCGCCTGAATACATCCGGTTAAATGAGAAGGTCCTCGAGGCAGTGCGCCACTTCGCCAAGACAAAAAAGCCCATCGCCGCAATATGCCATGGACCGCAGGTGCTGGCGGCGGCAGGTGTGTTAGCGGGCAAAGCGTGTTCCGCATATCCTGCGGTGGGTCCCGACGTAAACGCCTCGGGCGGTAAATGGGCGGAGGTTCCTATTGACAAAGCGCATGTTGACGGCAATCTCGTCACGGCACCGGCCTGGCCAGCCCACCCGGATTGGTTGGCGAAGTTTCTGAAGGTATTGGGGACGAAGATCGAACCTTGAAGAAGATTATTATTAAAAGGTCTTCTATCCTGCAAAAAATAAATCTTGACAGGGATACAATTTTATTTTAACTTATTCTAAGTTAAACTCTTAATAAGGATTTGTCGAAAATCACGATGGGTATGAAAAAGGCATTGGTTAATTTGATCAGCTTGGTGGGCCTGCTGGGCCTCGCCCTTCTTAGCCTTTTGCTAAATACCAGACGCCCGTCGTTTTTAGGTAATCCGTAATTAACTGAACAACACGTACCTAAAGGCCATGGGCTCAAAGAAGCTCATGGCCTTTTTTTATTTTAAAAGGACTTGATTCCCGCATGCGCGGGAATGATTTTCCGAATATATTTTCGGGTAAAAGGAGGGAGAGATGAATTCGAAAAAGAAGGAGAAGGTATTCATATTCGACACGACACTCAGGGACGGGGAGCAGTCACCGGGGGCAAGCATGAACCTGGATGAGAAACTGCGTGTAGCCCTGCAGCTCGAAAGGCTGGGTGTGGATATTATTGAGGCCGGCTTTCCGGTTGCCTCAGAAGGGGACTTCCTCGCCGTTCAGCATATTGCCCGTGAGGTTAGAACACCGCAGATCGCCGGTCTGGCAAGGGCCAATCTCCCTGATATCGATCGCGCTTGGAATGCGATAAAAGACGCAGCTCATCCGCGGATTCATACTTTTATTTCAACATCCGACATACATTTGAAGTACCAGCTCAAAAAGACGCGGGCTCAGGTTATGAAAGAGGCCCGTGCTGCTGTAGCCCATGCCTGCGCGTACACTGAAAACGTTGAGTTTTCACCGATGGACGCGACGAGAACGAATTGGGATTACCTCTGTGACATAGTTGAAGCGGTTATCGCGAGCGGGGCTACTACAGTGAATATACCCGACACCGTGGGCTATATTATACCCGATGAATTCGGCAGTCTGATCGCTTATCTGTTCAAAAAGGTCAAAAACATTAAGAAGGCTGTTATCTCCGTTCACTGTCATAATGATCTGGGGCTTGCGGTGGCAAATTCGCTTGCAGCTGTTGAAAACGGGGCAAGGCAGGTGGAATGCACCATCAACGGGATTGGGGAAAGGGCGGGTAATGCCGCAATGGAAGAAGTGGTGATGGCCCTGGCAACCAGGAAGGACTTCTTCAGACTTCAGACGGGGATCAAGACAGAGCACATCTACCAGTCATCGAGACTTTTAACGCACATTACAGGCATACCCGTTCAGCCCAACAAGGCAATTGTCGGGGCGAATGCCTTTGCCCATGAATCCGGCATTCATCAGGATGGTCTGATCAAGGAAAAGATCACGTATGAGATTATGACTCCCAAGTCGGTGGGCATATCCGGGACTCACCTTGTTCTTGGGAAACATTCGGGCCGTCACGCGGTTTCCGAGCATCTTAAAAAAATGGGTTATAAACTGACCGCTGAAGATGTGAAAAAAGTTTTTGTGCGGTTCAAGGAACTGGCCGACGTCAAGAAAGATATCTTCGATGAGGACCTGGAGGCAATCGTATATGAAGAAGTATACAAGATTGCCGAGAGGTACAAACTGGTTTACCTGAATGTGGTAAGCGGCAATGTGGCTGTGCCCACGGCGACCATGCAGATGGAGGTCGATGGAAAAATAATCCAGGATGCCGGCTTCGGCGTGGGGCCTGTAGATGCTACCTTTGCGGCGATCAGAAAGATTACGAAGACCAACTACCATCTGCTGAAGTACGTCGTTTCCGCCGTTACCGGCGGAACTGACGCCCTCGGAGAGGTAATGGTTCAGCTCAAGTATAACGGGCGCTCCGTGGCCGGGCGCGGTGCTGAACCGGATGTAATCGTCGCTTCCGCAAAGGCGTATATCAATGCACTGAACCGCCTCGAGTTTCTTAAAGGAGATGTGAAAAAGGTTAAAGTTGAATAATGAAGAATAATGGTGTAAGGAAACACGCATACACCGGACAGGGAGAATCGACGACGTGGGAATGACCATTACGGAAAAGATACTGTGTCAGCACACTGATCTCAAAGAAGTTCATCCCGGGATGCTGATAAACGCGAAAGTGGATATCGCCCTCGGGAACGATATAACGGCTCCCATCGCCATCAAGGAATTCAGAAAGGCCGACGGTGTCCGGGTGTTTGACCGGAACAAGGTAGTGCTTGTGCCCGATCATTTTACACCCAATAAAGACATCGACTCGGCTCAGCAGTGTAAACTCCTCAGGGAATTTGCGAAAGAACAGAATATCACCCACTATTATGAGGTCGGCGAAGTGGGCATAGAGCATGCCCTTCTTCCCGAACAGGGCGTTGTATTGCCCGGAGACCTGGTCATCGGCGCCGACAGCCACACCTGTACATACGGCGCTCTTGGGGCCTTTGCCACCGGAGTAGGCAGCACAGACCTGGCGGCGGCGATGTTGACGGGTGAGGCCTGGTTCCGAGTTCCCGAAACGATGAAGATCGTCTTTCACGGCAAGATGAAGAAATGGGTTTCCGGTAAAGACCTGATCCTGCATATCATCGGCTTGATAGGCGTCGACGGGGCGAGGTACATGGCCATGGAGTTCACCGGTGAGACTGTCAGGGAGTTAGGCATGGCAGACCGGCTGACCATCGCGAACATGGTAATTGAAGCGGGCGCGAAGAACGGTATTTTTCCCCCCGATGATGTAACGAAGGCTTATGTGCAGGAGAGGGCAAAGCGGCCTTACATGTTTAATAACTCAGACCAAGATGCCGTCTATGCCTCTACCATCGACATCGATGTGAGCAAGATCGAGCCGCAGGTGGCGTTTCCCCATATACCTTCAAACGTAAGGGGCATAAGCCAGGTGGGTGACATCAAAATCGATCAGGTTGTCATCGGATCATGCACCAACGGCAGGATAGAAGACCTCAGGGTTGCGGCCGGTATTTTGAAAGGGAGAAAGGTAGCGCCCTATATCCGTTTGATTATTGTACCCGCCACACAGGGAATATACAAAATGGCCCTGCAGGAGGGCCTAATTGAGATATTTATCAATGCCAATGCGGTTGTCAGCACGCCCACGTGCGGCGCCTGTCTGGGCGGCCACATGGGAGTCTTGGCGGAAGGCGAGAGGGCGGTATCCACAACAAACAGGAATTTCGTCGGACGTATGGGGCATGCGGGCAGTGAGGTATATCTTGCCGGCCCTGCTGTTGCCGCGGCATCAGCGTTATTAGGGCGGATCG
>DASPQI010000375.1:0-2479 GCA_035625045.1 Syntrophales bacterium
GTGCAGATCGATTCCGCAGTAGTACTTGTGCTGATTGGTGTAAAACTTCATGGGCTTTCCTCCTCCTTCTTCTGGTATTATTTGGTCTGTCGAAAAACTAAATATACCATTTGTTAGGAGGAGGCCTTAAATAGTATCAAAGCAAGTCATTTGGCCTCAGCGCCGTTCTGTTGAATACGGGATAAAAGTTTAATAGAGTGATAACTCATTTTTCCGCTTCTTGGATTCATGGGTAATTCCTTGTAATGTTGTTTTTCTCAAATAACCCAGCCATGCACCATTACAATCGGAAATCGTGATAAAGACCCTTTTGATATGATTCATTCTTCGTCTTAAATTCCTCGTCAGTTTCCTCTTTTATAATACAGGGATCAGCCTCATATTTTTTATAAAAATCTGCCAGAATACCCCTTTTTGTGAACAGATGATGAATGGCAGGACGCAGCGAAGCGGAGGTAATATTTTTTTCTTGATTAAGATGCCCCACTCTGTGGGCGGGGTAATTCACTTTTCTCCTGTTCCCATTTTTCGCATTACAACACTTAACTCAAACCTCAATTTCCCTATTAATTGTGAAATGAGTACTGATACTGACTGCTTCTCTGGATACTTATTATCCAACTGGATACTAATAACTGTATAAATTCTATCCATTTTTTAATGAAAATAATCCAACAAAAAAAGGGTTAATTGCTATATGTAATTTGATATCTTATAATTATGTTGCTTTCCTCTTTTAGGTGTACTTTTTGCTTATTATTCATGGAAAGACATTGAAAAGGGAAGTTCAAAGGCAAAATACACGTTTGAAGAATCAAGCAAGGAGGAGAAATATGAAGAAAACTGCCTGCGCGGTTCTTATTTTCATAATGACAATCTTTATCGTAAATCCATCTTCCAGTGATGCAAGATACGGCTATTGGTGGGGTTGGTGGGCGCCTTGGGCGGTAATAGGAGGTGCAGCGGTTTTGTCGACTTATTATGCCCCCTATTATTACTCACCTTATTATACACCCTATTATGCGCCATATTATGTACCTCCACCAGTGGTGATCCGAGAACAGCCTCCGATTTATGTTCAACCTGCGCCATCGGTACCGCAATCATCGGCTGAAAAAATCTTTGCCTATCCCCGGCAGGGCCAGAGCGAAGAGCTGCAGGCAAAGGATCGTTATGCATGCCATAGCTGGGCTGTGAGTCAGGCAAAGTACGATCCGACACAGCCACCGGGAGGTATGCCGTCTGCCCAGAAAGATGCAGACTATAAGCACGCTATGGGCGCCTGCCTTGAGGGACGCGGATATACTGTCAAGTAACTGGTGTAATGCATAGGGTTAAATCAAATGAACATGTTTTAGAACGGACGGTAAGGTCGAATTCATTAGACCCGTCCGTTGAACCCATCGGCTTACGGCCGATGGTGCAGTCAGTGTAAATGTATAAGGCAGAGTCGATTGATTCTGCTTTTTTACTTAGAGTCATAATAATTTCGGGTTGTATTATATGGATGAGTTAAATCGGAAAAACGACATTATCATAAGAAATATACGGATCAGGCTTGTATAGCAGGCAAATGGAGGGAATAATCCTATAATGATAGTATCAGAAGAAATCAGTCGACTATATTTAAAATTAATTTGACCTCAGATAGAAGTCAAAAAATGTTAATAGAAAGTCGAGAGGATAAGAACAATGGATGTTCAAGTTATAATCCGCTATGTGATATTAAGGGTCTTAATATTGGTTGTTACACTCGTAGTGATCGCCTTTCCTTCACCAGTAACAGCAGCTTTGGGCGACGATGTAGCAACAGTTCAATCTGATCAGATACGCATGAAAGGCGCACTTCAAACGACTCAAATTGGAACGCATACAGTTCACGAAATCAAGATTCCGGCTGGTACTGTTGTGAGAGAATACGTATCCAATGCTGGAAAGATTTTTGCTGTAACCTGGCAAGGCCCCCATGTGCCGGACTTACGTCAACTCCTAGGTTCGCATTTCGATCAATTTTCACAGGCAGTGAAGGACCGAAAAGCAAAGCAACCTTGGATACGCGGACCGCTTATGATACAAGAACCCGGGTTGGTCGTACATACAGGCGGACATATGCGTGCGTATTTTGGCAAAGCGTATATCCCTGAACTGGTACCGCAAGGAGTGTCCATTGAGGATCTAAAATGAAAAGTTTTGGTCTTCGAGGTATTTTAATTTTAGCCATATTCTTGTTGGCAGTATTACCGATAGCGTGTGGCGGCGGCGGCAGTAACGACGGAGGGGGAAGCCAAGGTAATAACAGAAGTGTAGCTGCTCCACCGCAGGTTATCGCGACCGCCGGACCAAATGTGCAAACCATTTATGTAAACGGTGGGCCGACTGCATCTATCCTGCCGGCAAGTGGTGGCTACATCTATCCTAATGCTGCTTTTACCAGCGTTACAGTTTGCGCTCCCGGCACTTCGAATTGCCAGACGATCGA
>DASPQI010000376.1:0-4441 GCA_035625045.1 Syntrophales bacterium
AGAAAAGGCGGCGCAGGCAGTCGGGCCTCAAAACCCGCGGGCGGGTCATCCACCAGCGTTCCATAAGAAAATGCGATAAGATCTTCCATTCGAAAATAATGGCGATCCCTGAACTCTTCATATGTCATCATGCTTCTTCGACCTTGAGGATCATATGAACCCAGGATAGTCCCGCTCCGACAATGGAAAAAGCTACATGATCGCTGGGCCGCAGGTCGTTCCAGCGCTGGCTCAAAGTTGACGGCGCCCCTGAACAGCCGGTGTTTCCAAAAAACTCCACATTGTGCCAGTGGTTGTCTTGAGCAATAGAGCAGCGTTCGCAGACCGTTTTCAGCATGCCCAAATTCGCCTGGTGTCCGATGAAAATGAATCGATCGCCGTTCAGGGAATAATGTTTTTGCAGTTGGCGAATGGATTCTGTCGTCTTACGGATAGCAAAACCCTGTACCGCATTTCCGTCCTGATAAAAATAGCCCGTCCAAGAGGAAATACCCACCTTTTCCCAGTCGGACGGTTTGGTGTTATAGTGACATGAAGTAAAGGCGGTGCGTGCCGGGACGGTAGCCGAAACGATAGCGGCGGAACTCCCGTCACCGAAAAGTACGGCAGATTTCCGATCAGAATAATCCACACGGCCCGTGAGGTTTTCCGGATTGACCACTAAAACATAGGGAGGCAGGGCCTCCGGCTTCATGCTACTCAAGAAATTGATCTGTGTCCCGAAGGTAGTGCAGGCCGAGTTCAGATCAAAGCTGGGGACCTCGATTCCCAATTCTGCGGCTACCATAGAGGCCTCCGCGGGAGCTGGGTGTTCCGTGGAACTGCTTCCTGAAATAACAAGCCCGATGTCTTCGGCCTTGATTCCTGCCCGGTCAAGGGCCATCCGTGCGGCGGCAGCGCCCATTTTCGCGTTATTGTATAAGCTTGCCCCAAAGGCCGCTCTCGGGTCTTTGTTTTTTGTATCCTTAATGTATTCCAGCGGGAGAACCGTGTGGCGTGTTTTAATGCCCACTCTCTCTAAAATCCATTCCTCGCTTGTTCCGATATCCATCTCTTCCAAAAATTGATTGGTGATGATGTTCTCAGGATGGAAATGGCCCATACCGTGAAGATAGAGTTTACTCATATAATCTCCCTGCCGATAATCATGTTCTGGACTTCCCGCACACCCTCGTAAATATCGATGATGTGCGCATCCCTTGCCAGCTTCGAAATTTCATATTCTTGCATGAAACCATAGCCGCCGTGCAGGTGAAGGCCTTCGTTTGCGCAGAATAGTGCGGCTTCCGCGGCGCAATTCTTTGCGAGAGACGCATAAATCCCTCTGTCTGCTGATCTCTCTTGAACCTTGAATGCGGCCTTCATCAGTGCCATTTCCGATAGTTCCACCTTTTTCCACATCTGTACCAGTGTTTCCCTGGCAACAGGCAGATCGCATATCCTCTGGCCGAACTGTTTGCGTTCTCTTGTATACGCGAGCGTGACATCCAGCGCCCTTTTAGCAAGGCCGACACCAATGGCCGCCACCATAGGCCGCGCGTAATCCAGAACGTCTATCACGTACTTAAATCCCTGTCTCCGATCACCGATTATCTGGTTCTCCTTAATAACGACATCTTCAAAGGTAACCGCGGCCGTGTTTGATAAACGCTGTCCCAGTTTGTCTTCCGGCTTACCGATGATGATCTTTCCTCCTCCCGGAAGGTTTATTTCCTTGCCTTTAGCGACATTGTCGGGGTCTGAAGGCAGAACGGGCAATGCGGGAACGATCACGCAGGCCATAAAATTACTTGCCGGCTTTCCAACCTTGCAAAAAACGGTAAACTGCGATGCGTAAGAGGCATTTGTTATAAAGCACTTATTGCCGTTGAGAATATAAGTTCCATCGGATCCTTTTTTGATAAATGTCGTCATGGCGGAATTATCAGAGCCGGCGCCTGGTTCCGTCAGACAAAAAGAGGCCATCATAGGCTTTTCCACAAAGGGCCCTAAAAATGCAGCCTTCTGCTCGTCTATACCGTGCTGGGCAATGGCTGTATTTGCCAGATCGTTGCACATTGCCGATGTGGAAATGCCTGTATCACCGTAAGACAGCTCTTTAATGATCAAGGCTGTTGATACAGGATCAACCTCATATCCTTTAACTGATTCAGGAATACTCAGATTCAAAATGCCGAGATCCCAGGCCTTTCTAATGACATCCCAGGGAAAATTGTGACTTCTATCTAATTCCAGCACGTGCGGAATAATTTCATTCTTGACAAACTTGTTTACAGTATCCACATACATCTGTTGACTATCAGAGAGAGTAAAATCCATTGTGAAAAAATCCTTTAATAGTTTTTAGGTGCAAACGCCAAATTAAGAGCATTATCTATGCCAGCAGGACAGTTCATAGGATTTAAAAATATAACTCTCGATAATAATAGACGAAACGGCCATTCGAGCAACTGTATCAGTAGCTTCTTAGATACACATTTTCTGGGCGATATCCGTGTAAATTTTATACGGTGCGAATGAAACTACGCAGGGGGTCAGAATGGGGTTTAATATCATGTTTGTCGATTTGAATAAACAAGAAAAAAGGTTTGCATTTTGTAAAAGATTTATCTTGACAAGGTAAAAATATATGGAGTATCTTCCCCGCAGCAAGAGAAGTATTGATTTACCAACGTCAGAAAATTTTTTTAAAAGGGAGGTAAGAATCGATGAGAAGACTTGTTGCAATCATTATTTCCATTCTTTTCTTAGTAGCGCTGACTGGCTGCCCATCAGCACCTGAAAAGAAACCGGCTGAGCCTGCCAAGAAAGAGGCGGCAGCACCAGCCCCGGCGGCACCAGGAGCACCGGCACCGGCACCAGGAGCACCAGCACCAGCTCCAGGAGCACCAGCACCAGCACCGGCAGCGCCAGCACCAGCAGCAAAATAATATTGTTAATTTCCTGAAGGAAAAACAGCCGAGTATGTCATAAGCATGCTCGGCTTGTTTTTTTTTCAGATGAATGTACCTTCTGTCTTTCTTGACTTCCCTATTGTTTGTCTATATTATCCCTTCAAATACTTTTTTTAAGAAAAATAATGATTTATGGAAACTTTTACATTAGCGACAGTTAGCCTGATAATTTCCATAGCACTGATTATCAACAAAAAAAAGGTTCCCACTCACCTATACTTTGCTTTTTTGTGTGTAGCACTTTTTTTCCATAAAGGGGGCGCTTTTTTCTATGGCATACTTAATAATGATTTCTGGAAGGTTTCCAAATATCTGGGGTTGATCGCCATTCCCCCTTGTTCTGTGAACTTTATCCGCTCTCTTCTTCACGAGCAAACCTTTTTATCAAAAAGAGATGTAGTATCCACCACAGTTTTTAGCGTATTCCTTTGTATGACTTTTTTCTCACCCTTGTATAATTGGGCATATCTGGAAGCATTCCTATTAATATATACCGCATCCACGCTTCTTATCTGCTATCTAGCCATTAACAGCTTTATTATAAAAAGGCACATGAGTGTTGAGAGGACGCGGATGGTATATCTGTCTGTCGCCTGTGCTGCAACAGCAGTCCTCAGCGCCTTTGATATATTCCATTATTGCGGATATTCTTTTCCTCCCATCTCTAATCTTTTTATAGCTATACTGCTTTATTTTGTTCTGATTCTTATTACGCATCCTCGTCTTCCCGAATTGCATGAAATCATGGCGAGGGCACTAATTGTTTCCATCATCACTCTCTTTGCAACCATTACTATCGCCCTTATTATCGGGTTATTCGGGAAAGGGGAAAGTCCTCCATTTACCCTTGTATTGTTGGCGTCCTTTATTATTGTCATTGCTACAGAACCTTTCAAGCTGGTCTTAAAAGCGATATTCAACTATGTATACCCGGAGGGCAAGGATATTTTTACTTCTCTTTACGCCCTTGATGAAAAGCTGGAGAGAGAAAAATCTCTTCTCCTGGAGGAAATGGCGCCCGTGTTGGCTCATGAAATACGCAATCCCCTGGGTTCAATCAAAGGCGCCGCGCAGTATCTGAGATCTGAATCAAATGCCGCGGAGAATGAAAAACTGATAGACGTAATAATTGAAGAAGCAGACCGTTTGAACAGCGTCGTTTCTCAATTTCTCAATTATGCCAAACCATATACCCTTAATTTGAAGATGCAGGATGTGAATCAAATTATTGAAAAGGCCATATCGGTCATTGAAGCGAGTCTACGGTCAGGTAATATTGTCATTGAGAAGGAATTGCGTCCTGATTTGCCCCCTATGTGTGTGGATGCGGAACAACTGGTTCAGGTTATTCTGAATATTGCATTTAACGCCATTGAAGCGATGCAGGAGGGAGGGACCTTGATTTTCAGGACGTCAAAAATCGACAGCAGTGATAGCGAAGCAGTGGGCATTTCCATAAGGGACACGGGAAAAGGGATAAGAAAAGA
>DASPQI010000377.1:0-5493 GCA_035625045.1 Syntrophales bacterium
ATATACAGAAAAAAGGGTCACGCGAGACTACATTATCCGACCTTGAGAAAAAGGTCACGGATCAGGATCGCATTGCAAGCAAAAAAGGACAATATGAAAAAGAAGTTGAAGCCCTTAAAGAAACATTGAAGCTGGCCCTGGCAAAACTTCCTGACCAGCGTGAGATTCCCGGACTTTTATACGCTGTAGCACAGGCGGGAAAGGATGCGGGGATAGATTTTCTCTTATTCGAGCCAAAACAATCAGAGAAACCACAGGAAACAAAGCAAGACGCAACGAAACCAACCGATAAAAAAACCGCCGAAGCCAAAGGTTCTGAGGCAAAACAGGCTGAGGAACAATTTTATGAAGAAATACCCGTAAGGGTTACGGTAAGCGGCAATTTTCATAGTACTGTCGTTTTTTTTGAAAAAGTTGCAAAGCTTCCCAGGATTATCAACATTGAGGATATAACAATGTACCCTGGGAGAGAGTCAAAGGGATTCGAGCGGCCTATAAACACGTCTTGTGTCATTAAAACTTACATGTTCGTGGAAAAACGTGAAGGAAAAAAAGTTGAAGAAAAAAAATAAAACCGCAGCTTACTTGTCAAAATTTTTTATGGCTTTAATTGTCGTGATGTGGACATCTGCATCTAATGCGGCTGACCCAAAAGCGGCAGATACAAAAGGGACTGATGCACAGGTTGTGGAAACGAAGGTAGCAGATCTGAAAGCGGCCTCTGAATACAGATACAATCCCATCGGAAAACCGGATCCTTTTAAACCCTTTATAGATCTGGAAATCGATCTCAAAAAAAAGGTGAAATCAAAGCCCCTTTCTATAAATCCCTTGCAGAGGGCCAGTATTGACCAATTCAGGGTAGTAGGCATTGGAGGTGACGAACACTCCAGGATAGCCATGATCCAGGATTTCAAAGGGAAATTTTATCCAATCTATCTGGGAACCTATATCGGGTTGAACAGTGGTAGAGTCGTACAGATACTCACAGACCGTGTCATCGTCGAGGAAAAGATAACATTAGAGTCTAACAAGACGAAGACAACAAGAATTACGATGAAGCTTCATAAAGAAGAAGGTGAGGGACAACCATGAAAAAGAACATAACATGGATTATATTTTTAACTGCTTTTGTAATGTTTATTGGCAGTGGAGAATACGCAAGAAGTGCGCCACCAGAAGCGGCGACTTCTCCGCAGGTTTCCGCCCCCAAGGAACAGGCGGCGGATTTTGGAAATCTTGAAAATATAACATTCGAAAAGATGAAAGGCAAAGAGCGGATCACAATCATTGCATCCAAACTGTCCGGCGTTGATATCGAACCGTCGGGAGGTAATAGTGTGCTTGTAAAGCTGCAAAAAACATTCGTGCCCGAGGAGCTCAAAAGGGCATTAGGTGAGGGAAAGCTTGCCAATGTGATCAATGTTGTTCCTGCCCAAAAAACATCCGACGGCCAGCAATGGGCCCAAATCACAATAGCATTTAGGGAGCGGGTTCCCTATAATGTCAGTCAGGAAGGCAAGAGTGTTTTCATTGATTTCAACGTAAGCAGCCTGGAGAGTAAGCTGCAAGAAACCGAGCAAAAAGCACCGGAGGCTAGTAAAGAACCTGCAAAAAAAGAGGTGAAGACTGCTGAAAGGCAGATTGAAAAGGACAAAGAAGCAACGGCATTCCGCAGGATCTCCCTTGATTTTCAGGATGCAAGCATAAAGGCAGTACTGCGTTTATTGGCCGAGGAGGGGGGCGTTACCATTGTCTCCGGGGATGATGTAAAGGGAAACGTGACTCTGAGCATGAGGAAGGTCCCCTGGGATTCAGCACTGGAAAGCATTTTAGATGTTCAAGGTCTTGTTAAAAAGCAGAAGGATAATGTGATCACCGTCATGACGGTTGAAAGGCTAAAAAAAGATCAGGCTGACCGGAGGATGGCTGAAGAAGATCGTCTTAAAGCTGAGGCTATCGCCAAAAAGCAAGAGCAAGAGCGTGCGGAAGAAAGAGGTAGATTGCGGCAGATAGCCATTGAGGCAAAGATTGTAGAGGCCAATGATACCTTTATCAGAAACCTCGGAGTGCAGTGGGGAGGTGTTTCCTACAATAAAATCGGTAACTATTCCTACGCCCTGACGGCCGGAACAAACACAACAACAGTGAACAGCAACCAGTGGACATATCCGTCTGATATCCCATTTACAAACCTAACTACCGGACTGCCATTACAGGCCGCTGCCGTCAATTTTCCAACTGCAGTGCTATCACCGATATCACCGACATTCGGTCTCGTTGTCGGAGGTGGTGCTGCCGTCCTTGAGGCCCAGATTGCTGCCCTCGAATCGAATAATCTAATCAAAGTCGTTTCGTCACCGAAAGTTACCACCATGGATAATGTCAAAGCCACGATTAAACAGGGTCAGGAGATCCCATATATTACAATCGACAAAGATGGAAACAGGAGTATAACCTTTAAGGAAGCTGTTTTGAAGCTGGAGTGTAAGCCGAAGATAACACCCGAGGGCACTATTTCCATGGAGATTAAGGCGAATAATGACGCTGCGGATTACACCCAGGCCGCACTTTTAGGAGGTAACCCTCCAATCAACAAAAATGAAGTGGAATCTAAAGTTGTTGTTCATGACGGCGATACCATTGTCCTTGGGGGCATAATAATAACGGAGGACCAGAGCGGTGTGTCCGGTGTCCCATGGTTTCAGAAGATACCGATACTTGGGTGGCTGTTCAAGACTGAGAACTTGACCAAAAATCGGAAACAACTCATGGTATTTCTCACCCCAAAGATCGTAAAGGGAGAGGCTACGGAAGTGAAACCTGAAAAACTAAAAGAGGGTTAAGTAGGTCTTCTCGTTTTTCTTTACTCATAAACAAAATGAGACCTTTGCATGACAATGCAAAGGTTTAACATTTTGTCGCCGGATAAAAATAATTTATAAAGCTTCCTGCCATCCCAATGTTTCTGGCTTGATAATGAAAAAGATCAAGTCCTTATTGAACTGAGAATTTTGAGAGCATAAATATGATCAATTTAAAGATAATTAAATGCGCTTTAGTCGCAGTATATCTTATTGCTATAGCTGCATGCGCAACGAGCCCCTGGAAACAGGAGCAGGCAGACTCTCACATGAATATCGGGATTGCCTATCTAGGATCGGACAGATACACCGATGCATTGAAGGAATTCCTGGAGGCGGAACAACTTTCTCCACGGGACCCTCAAGTCCACTACTACTTAGGTATCACGTATCGCGGGAAAAGTCTAAATGACAAGGCCGCCGCCGAATTCAAGAGAGCATTGTCCCTGAAGCCTGACTATTCGGAAGCCCATAATAATCTGGGGACAATATATCTGGACATGAAGTTATGGGATGATGCCATTGATTCGTTTAAAAATGCCCTTTCCAATACGCTGTATGATACACCTGATAAGGCGCTTTTCAATATGGGTTTGGCCTATCACGGAAAAGGAGAATACCAGAAGGCCCTGAACTCATTTCAAGAAGCAAAAAACAGGTCACCGCATACGATTCCCGAATCTGTGATAGACTTCTACATGGGGGTAAACTGTTATGACCAGGGGGATTTGGAAAGAGCGGTTCAATACTTCAAGTCATCACTGAATGGAGCCCCGGCATTTCTGGAGGCCCAATCCCGATACTGGCTAGGACAGACTTATATTAAAATGCACAACTGGGAAAAAGCAAAGGCTGAGTTTAAGGCGGTTATTAAAATCTCACCTGAATCTGATTTAGGAAAAGCAGCCAGAAAAAACCTTGATTCTATTCGTTAAAAAATCGAGGCATGCAGAAGGCGTTGAAAAAATGCCTTCCAAGTGTGCCGCACGTTGCTATCCGAAAACGAGGCCCTGTAATTTCTAAGTAATGATAAAAGGACAGAAGTACAATGAATTCTTAGTTCCTTGGGCACGGCGCTACGCCGCAAGGTCTGTGCAGATTCTCTCTTTCCCTCACATCTTTTTGTTGTTTCCAGGAAAATAATTTTTCTTATTAGAAATTTCAAGACGACCCTGCCGTCTCTAACTGGGGCAGAAATGACGGGCACTTTCTCAGCAGTTCCATGTCCTGCAGAGGCACCAAGAAGACGTGGGTGGTTTTATTCTCATACTAATCCCCATGCTCCGCGAAGGCATGAAAACATGTCCCCTCAGGTTTAAGAGGGAATCACACTCACCCCTCTCTCCCCCATCAAGGGGAGGGAAGGGCTATTTTCTTACTACTTAATGAGGAAGTATAAATTTACTGAATCACACCGCCCGAGAACCAATCAAGCTGATAAAAGAAGACGCGGAATTTTTTCACTGTACACGCTGGTCCTTCCAGTAAATCATTTGGGTCCCCCAGGGTCCTGTTGGTTGAAATGGTCTACCTATCTGACTACCTTGGCTCCCCTGTCCGCCTGATCCGCTGGTCGATACATAGAGATCATATCCTCCGCCGCCCGGCCTTTGCGAAATGACGGGGGCAGAAGGGATCCCAGTTCCCACGTTCATACTCCTGCTGCCTCCGAAATTGCCGGCCCCTGATATGTATTCTATTGAATATAACAATGCACTCCCAGTCTGATCGCAGATAGTACCGGTAGGCACGTAACTCGTAAAATACACATAGTCGTTGAACACAACTGGACTCCCCAGAATCTTCTCCCCGGCATTGGGGAGTATGATGTAATAGCCAGCATTCTGACCGGCCAGACTGTTGTTAAACGTCGCAGTGTTTGCTGAGATATTCTGCATATTACCGATATAATAAGTACTGGTCAGATCCTTGTCTTTAAGGGCGAAAAGCATTCCCTGGCTGTTGGCGCCACTAGTGACAGTGGGATTTTCTACGTCACCAGTTCCCCAGTAAACCCAGCGGTTACCTGCCCCGTCCATGGCAACGGCAGGCGCCGTATAGATAGGTGACTGATCGGCCGAAGGCACTGTGGAACCATTAAATAGCAGGCTCCCGGCCCAGTTACTTGTATTGCATCCTGACGGCTGTGCGGCCTGTGCGGCTGTACAGAACGTGAACCTCCACACGTTTCCGCCCCAGTCACCTACGTAGGCCACATCCATGAACCCATCATTATCAGTATCTATACCCTGAGCGGTAGCCGGTATCGCGTATTGCAGATTCTGACTACCCGGTGTTCCACTCAATGTGTAACTCCAGAGGATTTGTCCGGTACTCAGGGATATGACAAAAAACCCCTTTCCCCTACAGTCGGAGCATGATGTTCCACAGACACTGCCCACTGCGCATGAATTCCCGTTGTAGCCGCCACCAATAAGCCCAACCCATACTTCTTGGTTGTTGATTAAGACCCTGCCGGTTATCATTTCACCATAGGGTTCGCCGAGATAGGGGGCATTGGTAGAATCTATGGCAGAACCTGTCTTACCGCCAATGTGCCACATAAATTTCGGGCTATTGGTATTTGTGATATCCAGTGCGTAATAACCGCAGTAGTACGGATGATTGG
>DASPQI010000378.1:0-3144 GCA_035625045.1 Syntrophales bacterium
TGGACACCTACAGTATGAATCGGGGTAAGTCCGTACCGGGCGTTGTCACGGGCAAGCCGGTCGACATCGGCGGCAGCCTGGGAAGAGCGGAAGCGACCGGCAGAGGTTGCACCGTCAGTGCGAAACTGGCAGCGGAACACCTCGGGTTCAACATCAACGGCGCCAGTTTAGTCGTGCAGGGGTGCGGAAATGTCGGTGGGGTCAGCGCGAAACTGTTGGCGAGAGAAGGGTGCCGCCTGATCGCGATAAGCGATTCCTGCAGCGGTGTTTACAACGAGAAAGGTGTGGACCTGGAAAAGGCACTGCAGCACAAGAAAGCGACAGGGAATCTGCAAGGCACTCCCGGCACGGAGACAATTTCCAATAGGGATATGCTGGCGCTTCCGTGTGAAATATTGCTGCCAGCGGCGGTCGAAGGTCAGATAACAGCCGAAAACGCAAATGCAGTATCTGCGAAGGTGATCATTGAAGGCGCCAACGGGCCGACAACGTCACAGGCGGATGCTATACTCTATGACAAGGGTGTATTTATAGTCCCGGACGTCCTAGCTAATTCCGGGGGTGTAATAGTTTCCTACTTCGAGTGGGTGCAGGATACTCAAGCCCTTTTCTGGGAGGAGAATGAGGTCAACCTCAGGATGAAGAAGATAATAGAGAAAAGCTTCGACGAGGTGCTGCAAATAAGCCGGGACGAGAAGTTGAACATGAGAACTGCTGCCCACATGATTGCCGTGCGGCGCGTGGCTTCGGCCATGGCGCTCCGTGGAATATATCCTTAATGTATGGCATGTCGGATGCAATGAGTAACACCTTCTCCTATGCCTCATACATCCGGAAGCAAGTTCTTATAAAAAAGGCAGATGCATATCTCTAATATACCCGCGCGATAAATTCAGCAACACACGCCGGTTTTTCACTATCCTTGATCTCTATCGTATAAATGTAGATAATCTGTACGGCATCGTCGATTTTCTCTGCGCTTTGCAGAAATGTCCTTGCCCGGATCTGGGAGTTGACCACAACCGGCAACGGAAAACGCACCTTATTAAGGCCGTAATTCACCCTCATCTTCATACCCGGGTAATTCTTCTGAAAAAAATCGGGGTGGTTGCTCTCTGTAAGGTAGGGAAGAAGGGACAATGTCAGAAAGCCGTGGGCAATCGTTGCCCCATAAGGGGATTCTCTTTTCGCCCGTATAGGATCGGTGTGAATCCACTGGAGATCACCTGTAACTTCCGCAAAGCCGTCGATTCGCACCTGGTCAACCGTCAGCCAGGGACCAACGTGGATTTCAGTTCCGATCTTCGGTTGCAGAAATAGAAGCAAATTCTGGGCTGCAGTCATAAAAGCCTCCTCACAACAAAAAAAATCAAATGTCTTATGGTCTTGAAAAACACATCTATCAAAGACTGTTCAAAAATGTTCAGATGCAAGGCGCGCATGGTTCGACAAGCTCACCATGACAGTATATTAGCCTGTCCTGAGCGTTGTCGAAGGAAGGGCTGCAGCGCAACAAATTATATGGACGTTTTTCAACAATCTCTCTTGAGTTGACATGTTATGGACAGAACTGTGTCTTTATGATAAAAATAAATTATGAAATCATCAAGCAGAAAATCTTTGCCGCTCACAGATAAGATAAAGGTCAAGGGCGCCATCGTCGAGATTGACGGCGATGAAATGACCAGAGTAATATGGAAGATGGTCAAGGATAAACTTCTCCTCCCCCACCTATCCATGGACATCAAATATTACGATCTTCACATAAAGAATCGTGATGCCACCAACGATCAGGTTACAATAGATGCGGCCCGGGCCATTATGAGGCACGGGGTCGGGGTCAAGTGCGCGACGATTACCCCGAATGAAGATCGCGTCAGAGAATACAACCTGAAGCAACTGTGGAAAAGTCCTAATGCAACGATCAGGGAGATGCTTGACGGGACGGTATTCAGGAAACCGATTCTTGTAAAAAATATCCGCCCCTCCGTCCCCACATGGAAGAGGCCCATCACCATAGGACGGCATGCCTACGGTGATGTTTACAGCGGTACGGAGATGCGTGTAGCCTCTCCCGGCAGGGCCGATCTCGTATTCACACCTGCCGGAGGCGGCCACCCGGTTAAGCAGACCATCCAGAAATTCACGGGGCCGGGTATTATCCAGGGCATCCACAATACTGACAAATCCATAGAAAGCTTCGCAAAGGCTTGCTTCACATTTGCCCTCGATCAAAAGATTGATCTATGGTTCAGCACCAAGGATACAATATCCAAGACCTATGACACCAGGTTCAGGGATATATTTAATGAGGAGTACGAGAAAAACTGGAAATTGAAATTCGCCAAAGCGGGGCTTTCATATTTTTTTACCCTCATTGACGATGCCGCCGCCCGCATTATGAAGTCGGAAGGGGGTATCCTCTGGGCCCTTAAAAACTATGATGGCGATGTGATGTCCGACATGATAGCCTCGGCATACGGAAGCCTCGCCATGATGACGTCTGTTCTGGTTTCACCTCACGGCTATTTCGAGTACGAAGCGGCCCATGGGACCGTGCAGAAACATTTTTACAAGCATGTGAAGGGCGGAAGGACATCCACCAACCCCATGGCCATTATATTCGCGTGGTCAGGATGCCTGCGCAAGCGCGGCGAACTGGATGCCACACCGCAGGTTGTCTCATTTACGGATAAACTCGAAGAGGCGGCCATTTCAACCGTGGCCTCCGGGATCATGACCGGGGATCTGTTTCTTGTGGCAGACAAGAGGTCCAAAAACAAGAAAGTTACTACGAAAGCATTCATAGATGCCGTTGCTGAAAACCTCCGAAAAAAATTATCCGGATAAACCGAACCTGAAAGACATGTCTCTCGAAGAGATCGAGGTCTTCATATCAGGCTTTGGCAAAGAGAAGTATCGTGCGAAGCAGCTCATGAAGTGGCTCTATCAGTCAAACGCCGGATCATTTGAAGAAATGACGAACCTGTCTAAGTCCTTCCGGATACAGATACAGGAGCTGGCCAGAATCTCAGACCCAGAGATTGAAAAAATACAGATTTCAAAGGACGGCACAAAAAAGATCCTCTTCAGACTGGAAGACGGCCTTTTTATTGAAAGCGTCCTTATCCCGGGGAAAAACCA
>DASPQI010000379.1:0-17775 GCA_035625045.1 Syntrophales bacterium
CCGCATAAGTGGCCCCGAACCTGTCGAGCATAAGATTGTAGCTTTCGATGGTTCTCGGTTTGTGGTTGGCTTGAAGATAATATTCGAACAGTTTTTATCGCTTCTTTTGTGTTCATGGTGTACCTCCGTAATTATTTGTTGTTGAGGTCTTTGGGAAGCGAAAATTATAAGATTTTGATGGCGATAAAGATATCTGAATAAAGAGCTGGAAAATGGTGTGGCGTTCAAAACTGCAAAATGCACCTACAAAGCTAGCATAGGACCATCAATTAAAATTTGATGATAACTGTTTGAATTGTTGTATCCGGCATTGATGATGAAATTGACATGACTTGAACCCAATCGGATCCCTGGTTAGGAACCTTCCTGCCTTGGATCATAGTATATTGCACGAGATATTACGATGCATCTCCCCCTTAGAGTGCTTCTTTTTCATATTATAGAAACAAGACGCCACTTATCTATTTTCAGGCGTACCCTATGGTCCGCTGCGATTCTTTTTCTTCGCCTTCTTTTCCTTCCGCCCATACCCGTCCGCCATGCCTGTTTACAATGTGATGAACAGTTGCCAACCCAATACCAGTGCCCTCGAAATCGTCGGGCTTGTGAAGTCTCTGAAAAACTCCGAACAATTTATCATAATACTATATATCGAAGCCGACACCGCTATCCTTTACGTAATATACGTTTTCATTTCCATCGACATGAACTGTGGCCCTATTAATTGAGCAGAATCTTGAGTATTAAACTATCTGTTCATCCTGGGTCACTTTTTACGAGGATGAAGAGATGGATGGATGCCATGGTGGGTTGAGTATTATTGAGATATCGAATGTCTGTCATCAACTGTTTAGTCAAAAATAATCTCATTAAATAGTTCTTTTCGGTATTCTTTCTCAAGAGAATTAAATTCGGCATCTTCCCATCTGACGCATGTAATTGTGATTTCAATTTTATCGTCAATAAGCGCACCATTAAGGACTTTTAAAACTTCTCTTTTGGTTGTTAAAATACCCTCTATACTTTCAATTTTCACCCTGTATGCCTTTGTTGTAATCATTTTCACGCCTGTTGTTTGTATCAAATACTATAGATGGACAATATTCTGAAATATTTTTTATTATGATACATTTATAAATTTTTACCAGAAAAATGTCTTATTTCAATCAAAAAAAGTGAAAGAAGGCGTATATTGACCTCCTGCAAATAATTATTACAGCAGTATTGAATTCTGTTTGTTACTCAAGCGTAAAAGACAAACTGAAAAAATGCACCTTACAGGAAGTCTTCTGCAACTACGAGTCTACACAAACAACTCGAACTGCTCGGCAAAGATTTCCAATATAAAGGATGGATATCTTTCAAAATTAGCTGATGCTCTATTTCAAGGAAGAAGCAACTCGTCGTTTCTTGTGTTGCTCATGTTCCTTTTTTAACGCCCAATTTCTCTTCAAGTAAGCCTATGGCGTGCAGCATGATATAAGCCTCATCATTTGTTTTTATGTCAAAGGCGACACCACTGCTTGTTAGCAGATTTTTCATTCTCTCTGAGAGAAAGCTGAGGGTGGTGGAAATGTAGACCGGGAAATACCAGAAGTAACCCAACGCCAACACCAGGCATATCGATCCTATGATAGCCATGGAGTTGATGAAACGGGAGGAATCACGCTTTGCTAATTCGCTTTTCCTCACTACAGCCTGCATATTGACGTCATAGATAGCATTGATAGATTGCTTCAGTCTATCGCAGGCGGGCAGAAATTCATTAAAATACACCGAGCTTCCGCCTGATCTGCTCTTCATCTGAAGACAGAGTTTCAAGTACGAATCATAGTCCCGGTTAAGTGTTTCGACATATTCTTTCTCGTGTATCTCTGTTATGTTATTATTTTCCGCTTTTAAGTTGGTCTCAAATGCATTTCGTCCTGATTCGAAAAGCCTCACGTAATAACCGGACATTGTTCCAATCCGGCCCGTATAATACATGGTGCTGGTGATGGAAGTTTTCATGTCATCAAGACCTGAAAGCATATTCCTGGAATAGACGAGGGAGTAATAGTTATCTTTCAGAATATTGTCTGATTCCCGGCCCAATTTCCCGACATAGTAGGAGCAAAAGGCTGCAAGAGTGAATATAATCAGGAACAGAAATCCTAAACCCAATGCGAGCTTTGTTTTTAGAGTCATATTTTCTCCTTAATTAGCCGGATGCACGATCCGTTTCTCCAACTCTTTCTTAAGCTGATCTTTGGCCTTTTGGGCCTGTTTAAAAACCTGGTTTGCCTTGTAGAATTCCAGTGCTCTAATATTGGAAATTTCAATCTCAATGTAAATATCCGGGGATGCGGTACGCATTTTTTCTCGTATGATGCTCTTTTCCATGATCTGGAAGGTGTTAAAGATCGCTTCCTGAAGAGACGGCATGCGGTTTGAGCCTGCCGTGCGATTTCCGATAACATCAATTGCAATGGTAAGGTCGCACTCTTTCGGCAGCAAGTCAAAGGGCACGGGGTTCACCGCCCCTCCATCAATTAATACACTCTCTCCCATTGTTACAGGCGTGAATACTCCGGGCAGTGACATACTTGCCTGTATGGCGGGCGCCAGTTCACCGTGATCCAGTATCACCTGCTCCCGAGTCCAGAAGTCCGAGGCGACGACGCGCAAAGGAATTGCAAGTTCTTCGAAGGTCCTTGCTTTGATGGATTCGAATAAAAAATTTATAAAACTTTCTGCTTTCAGCAATCCGTGACCTCCAAACTGAGGTGTGATAAAATTCAGCCATTCAAACATATGTTTCTTGGTAACCACATCCTTCAGGGTATCGTTTTCCATGATAGTTGTTTCGCTTATTATCTGGCGCAACTCATTTGCGCTTAATCCCGAGCAGTACATGACACCGACAACGGCGCCGATACTGGTTCCAGTAACAAAAGATGGTCTGAGTTCAAACTCGTCCAGGGCTTCAAGCATGAGTACGTGCGCTAATCCCTTAGCGCCCCCGCCGCCCAGTGCAATGCCAATTTTCTTCATCTTTCAGCGACACCCTCTAGCAAACTGCATCCGATTTTTTTTTATAAAGGTAGGAATGTTGTTCGTTATTTTAGCTTGAAATCGACGCGGCTGTTTTTTGCTTTTTCCTTTTTCTGAGGTGAAAGTGACGGGGGCTCGACGATAAATACCCGGCCGGGTGCGACCTGACCTGATTCGAGGATGAGTTCTTTCACGTTCTCGGTGCGCTGGGAGGCGAGCTGTCTCAGGTCACTATCAGTTACCGCAATATTGGTGATCATCAACTTTTCCATCTCCGGCGGCGGGAGTTTTTTCGGTATTCCGATAACATTTCTAGGCTTGGGGAATTCTGCGGCATAGTAGGCCATAGTCAGATACTTCTCGTATTCCTGCGGCTGAACCTGGACCTGATCAACCGGCACAGCAGGCTTCCCCTGACTGAGCATGTCTTTCAATTTCTGTGCTTTCACTTCCCGGTCGAATTCTGATTTTTTTATACCGTCCTTATCCTTTTCCATATCTACATATCCCTCTATATCCATCTTGAGATTGGGCCTTTCATAGAGGGCCTTGACAAGAGATTTTATCTTTTGCTGATTCGGTTCCGTTACAACGACGCTGCCGGGATCGAATTCGATGAAACTCATTTCTTCCCCGCCGCCGATGAGGGATGCAAGGAGCGTAAAGGGGGCTGTTGCCGCTTTGGTAATGAGGTTCACTATGATCTGCCAGATGACCGGCCAGACGCTGAATTTTGGGTCGTCGAGGCTGCCGGATACCGGTATATCGAGATTGATCTGTCCATTCCGATCCGTAAGAAGCGCTACGGCCATCGTTACAGGCGCTTTGATGGCATCAGGGCTCTCCACCCTCTCCCCAAAAGTTAATTGATCTATAAAAACCTTGTTCTGGGCGTCGAGCTTTCTCTTGTCGATCAGGTACGATATGTCGAAAGTCAGTTTACCCTTCAGAATGGGGTATCCAATATACTTACTGGAGTAAGGTGTAACCGGACTCAATTCTATATCTTTGAAGCTTACTTTAATGTCAGCAAAAAGATCCTTGATGAGGGGATTGATCTCTCCTGTAATCTCAACGGGTGATCCGAATCCGAAATTCCCCTTCAGATCGACGGTCGCCCGTGAGACCTCTTCGGAGGAAAGCCCGGAGATGCGCCCGCCGATATTGAGCATCTGTACCGAATAGTTAGGCTTGATGAACCGGTCCGCGAAATCTATGGTACCTCCCTGAAGCGTCACTCTCCCGATCTTCACATTTTTTGTTATGTCATCTGATTTTTCGGCCTCCGCGGCTTTTTCAGCAGGTTTGGGGGGCACGGCCTCTTTCACAGCCTTCTGCTCCTCTTTTTCTCCCTCTTTACCCAATATATTCTGAACATTCAGTGACCCGTCAGGATTGATAATGATCCTGGCATAAAAATCCGTAAGGGAGATTCCCCTGATATGAATGAATAAGGGATTATAGCCCGCAGTGATCTGATCGAAGTAAAGCAGCTTCCAGTTCAGGAAATCGTTGGAATGTGATTTATCGATGGAGGCAAGGTTGGAAACCGAAATTTTGCCTGCATACTTCACGATGGGCTTCTCTTTGCTGTCCTGTGTCAGAGATAGGTTCCCGGCCGTGGAAACGGCGCCACGCGTTACATTGATCCTGATCTTGTCGGTAAAGTAGGATTGGAAGGTTCTGATATTCAGATTCTTTACATCAACCGCAAGCTCTGCGTGCAGGGGATCGATCCCCAAAGGTCCTTTTATAGAGATTTCGCCCTTCTTATCCACGGTAAGCGATAGATCGACATTTCCAGTGCTTCCCTTTTCCGTGGATAGATTCACGACTTTGAGATTGATGGGAGCAACACTGATTTTTGCGGGTTCTGCCGGTGATGAATCGATGAAGGTAATATCCGCCTTATCTATCTTAAATTCATCGATCCTGGCCTTCATCGCCGCTTTTTTTTCTGTTTTTTTCTCAGGCTGTGCCACGTCCTTTTCCTTCTTCTCTTTCCTTTCCTGCTTCTCATGCGACACAAGGGTCAATAGGTTCAATGTACCTTCTTTGCTTCGTCTGACAACAAGTTCAGGTGCCTGGATGGAAACCTGCGAAAGATGAATATCCTGAATCAGAGGCTCAACAGATGCCAGGGCGACGGTCAGGGCCGGAAGCCTGAGGATCTTGTTGTCCTTTGTATCATCCAGGGCGACTTTATTTAACGCCACATTGCCCGCAAGCCTGATGGAAGGCGACTTGTCTGTATGCATGACGAAATCGACCTTCATCTTTACATCGAGGCGCGCCGAGGTTAGCTTGAAATTCATCTTCACGGGGACGTAGTTAAGATAGTAGGGTATATCAAGGTCCCGGATGTCCACATCGAAGCTCATCTCCCTGGAAGCAAGGAAAGGCTTCGTCTTTCCTGCAAGCTCATATGGGTTTCCGTTAATAGTGGCTGAAAACCGCGGTTCCACATAGTCGTTAATATAGTATTCGATGTTTGAGATAAAGGGGATGGCGAAATGCATATCACGAACTGTATGACGGGTCTTCTTGGGTCCGTCCCAGAAGTCAATACTCCCACTGACGATTTGAATATTATTCAGAGAGAAATTGAACGGCTTGGTTTCCTCTGCAGGTTTTGCTTCCTCCTGCTTCGGTATCAGATCTGAAAAATTGTATGAGCCGTCTTCATGGCGGGATATATTTATGTAGGGGCGGGTCAGACGGATTTCCTTTAAGATGACGGCCCTCTTGATAAGTGAAGATATCCCCTGGGCGTTGACGTACAGCTCATCGAAGGAAAGAAAGGGTGACGATTCAACGGGATCTTTGATTGTAAATCCCTTGATGGTTACGGAGAGTGCATAAGGGTTGATACTGATTTTTTCGAGTGTAACCTCCCTGTGCAGGGATGCGGACAGTTTGTCAATTATAACCGACTTTGCAATGGGAGGGAGAATAAAGAATCCGGTGATCCCGATGACAACAATTAGAATTGCTAATCCAATGAGAATCTTTTTAAGAATGCCCATGGCTGGTTCTCACAGAGATAAAGACTGGTTTCTGATATAGAGAGATCCCTCCGGAGTGACAGGATCATCTTAATATGCAAACAGCGTTAGGACTTAGCAACAACCGCTTGATATTTAGAATAGATAAAAAAATGATCGAAATCAAGAAAAATAAGCATTGCCCCCTTATAAAGTGACGGCATTTGTACGACGAAGCCTGATGATATCTTATTTTTTCCAAAGGAAATGCCAGAACATGATTACAATCTGGGAAAGAACGCCGCCTATCGAATCGATAACAACATCCATAAGGGAAGCACTCCTGGTGGCAACAAATGACTGATGAAATTCATCACCCGCCGCGTATATTATTACCCCGATAACGGCATATATCGCCCACTGCATGCGCCATCCTTCTGAAGAGTCTCTTCGGAAGGCACGAAAAAGAAGCAGTCCCAGGACGATATACTCAGAGACATGCGAGGCCTTTCTGATCAATTCATGCACCAGGTCCACATCATGCGGTAAGAGCCCGGGGAAAAGGAAATTCAGGAGCGGCACGATGAATCGGGAAGTATGCTCTGAAGAGAACGCATCGGTTGACATCCCGAATATGGCAACCATCCATAGAATAACCGGAAGCCAGTATTTAATAAAGTTGTGGTAGAAACCTGTATAATTTTTCAACAAATTAAATTTCATTTATCGCTCTTTCTATATGCTGCTTCGGATATTTCAACATCATGCTGAGCATTAACCCGATTAGAGGTATTATCATTATGGATTTCAGGGCGAAAGGCACGCCATAGCGGTCTGCAACAACACCGAGCAGCGTGACACAAATACCACCGGCCCCAATTGCAAATCCAACCATGAGACCGGAGGCAATCCCGAGGTTTTTAGGCAGCAGCTGTTGTGCCATTACCACGGTGACAGAAAATGTTGAAATACAAATCATCCCGAGAAGTCCAAGTACAATAAATAGCATATCGCCTTCCGTGATGAAGATTAACGGCAGAACTAAGGTGGTAAGAAACATGGACGTGGTTAAATAAAGTTTATGACCCCATCTGTCCGCCAAGGGTGCCCCACCCAAGGTGCCCAAAACTCCACCAAGAAGGAAAACAGATAGGAGTTTTCCCGCATAGAGAGGATCTCCTTTAAGGTGGTTTATGTAGTAGAAGGGTATGTAAGTCATTAGGCCCATCTGTGTCCACGACCTCATGATCACAATTGCAATTACTATTGTTAGAGATAAATAGACACCCTGCGGCCGCTCAGATGCAACCTCTTTTCTCACGGTTACATCCGTTTTAACACCGGTAGGTGATATGTCCCGCCAAAAAAGAATAATGATCGTCGCGAAGAGTATTGCGGGGACAATTATAAATGGCAGTGAAGAAAATCCCATATATTTAATTATGTAGATGGAGATTATTGGGCCGAGAGCAAATCCGAGGTTTCCGCCAACGGAGAATATGGCCATACCCGTAACCCGTTTTTCACCCGTGAAGAAGTGGGCGGTTTTATATCCTTCGGGGTGGTATGAGGCGATTCCAAACCCGCTGATGACAACAAGCATCAAAACAAATATGTAACTTGCGGGCAGGGACAATAAAGAGAACCCGATACCGGCGCAAAGGCAACCAATGGGAAGAAGAAGTGCTTTTTCCTGCTTGTCTGAGATAAAGCCAAAAAGAGGCTGGATTAAAGATGATGTAAAGTTGGCAGCCATCAGTATAACACCGGTCATAGTGTATGACAGGGAAAGATTATCCTTTATGAAGGGGAGTATAGCAGGAAGCGCACCCTGGTATATATCCGTTACAAGGTGACCCAGTGATAGAATGAGGAGTATTTTTAGATTGAATCCGGGATTGGATGTGTTTGTGCGCAATCTTGTTTAAGTCTGACTCATCCTTTCCGCGTCGGCCGCGGTTTCGCGTCGTGGTTTATGGCGAAAGACTTTATGAAGCTTTCAATTTGCTTTTTCTGGCTTGAGGATTGGCTCAGGAATGCAATACCGCAGCGCTTCTCGGGTAGATGAATCCATCCTTTGGTGGGTATGCTGATATCGTAAACCATCTTACAGGGTATCTTCTCAATATTGAAGAATTTGTCCGTGCGTCCGAAAATACTAATGTGGGAAACTGCATCTTCACGCGTTTCAGTGATGATGTATTGTAAACAGACACCTCCCTTGCCTATATTCACGATCTGACCCAGCTGGAAGATATCTTTAGATTCCGGTCCGATCAACCCTGCAAAAGGTTGCTTTTTTACCTTGAATCGCGGGTTATTTCTAAGTTCGACCTGCATTGATTCGTTTCACTTGAGATTGAATACATATACCCATCCTGGCTTAAAGGTCAATCGGTCTGCAAATGAGTTTGCTGGATGGGCCCTATATATTGAGCCGGAATAATACATCTAAAAAATAATATGTCAAATGAATATTAGTTAATAACAGATGAAACGGGCTGTCAACAGAAATAAACAATATTATCCTGTTGCCCAAACCAAACTCTTCCAATGAGGAACTTTTTGTAAGCTCGGATTCTTATACACTAGCCGCTGACATTCTACAACAGATATTGCATTTAATGATTGCTAATAACAAAATTTATATTTAAAATAAGCAGCAAACTACAGGGTATTTACAAACATTTGCAAAGAAACTATCAGCAGTGAGAAGAATAATTTGAAAAGTACCGGGAAGCACAAGCGGCAATCTGAAGATGCATATCGCGCTTTGGTGGAATCAACTTCTGACTCCCTGTATTTAGTGGATGAAAATTGCAAATATTTGTTTATTAACAGCCGGCACTTATCGAGGTTGGGTGTAACAACGGGTAATATCATCGGCAGGTCTTATGGAGAATTCCACTCGCCTGAAGAGACAGAATACTTTACGAATACGGTCAAAGAGGTTTTGAAAACCGGTAAATCAATCCAACATGAACATCAAAGCTGGAAAGATAACAAGTATTTTCTTCGCACGTTTAGTCCTGTTACTGATCCTAATCATAATGACATAAGTACAATTGTGGCAGTCGTTTCAAAAGAAATATCTGACAGCAAACGGGCAGAGGAGGCGCTTCGAGAGAGCGAAAGGCGCTACAGGCGCATCACAGAAGCCATCACTGATTATATATATACGGTGCGTGTCGAAGGTGGGAAAGTGGTAGATACCAGGCATGGACCAGGTTGCTTGGCTGTCACGGGATACACGGAAGAAGAATTTGCCGCTGATCCTTACCTGTGGATCCGTATGGTGGCAGTGGAAGATCGTAGGGCAGTTGAAAGTCATGCCAGGCGGGTGTTGGCAGGAGAAGATGTGCCGCCCCTTGAGCACCGCATCGTCCGCAAGGATGGCATAGAACGATGGGTCAGGAACACACCCGTCCCCCGGCGCGATGAGCAGGGGAGGCTCCAAACGTATGACGGGTTGATTCAGGACATTACTGACCGTAAACGTGCTGAGAAGGCTCTTCAGGAGAGCGAAGAACTTTACCGTGTTCTGGCGGAAAAATCATTCGCCGGTGTCTATGTCGTACAGAATGGAAAATTTTGTTTCCTTAACTCCAATGCCGCCTCCTATTTCGGATATACCCAGGATGAATTAATAGGAAGGGAATCAATAAAGCTCGTCCATCCCGAAGACAGGGATCAATTAAAGAAAAATGTTATCGATATGCTTCGTGGACAACGTGCATTCCCCTATGAGTTCAGAATTATAACCAGGGAGGGGCAAATCAAATGGCTTATGGAAATGGTAACTTCCATTTCCTGGGAAGGGAAACGTGCCGTCCTTGGGAATTCCATGGATCTTACAGAGCGTAAAAAAACGGAGGAAGAAATACGATCTCTTTCGATGACCGACCAGCTTACTGGTTTGTATAACAGAAGGGGTTTCATAACCCTTGCAGAACAGCAGCTGAAATTATCGGAAAGGTATAAAAGGGATATGCTGCTCTTCTTTGCAGATCTCGATGGGATGAAGTGGATTAACGATACGCTGGGTCATGAAGAAGGTGATAGCGCTCTCCGTGAAGTGTCGGTCATACTCAAAGAAACCTTTAGAGCCACTGATATAGTCGCACGCATAGGGGGAGACGAATTTGCGATTCTTGCGATAGATACAACGGGGATATATCCGGAAGTTATAATGACCAGATTACAAAATCAGATTGATATGCATAACAAAAAAGGCAGCAAAGGCTATAAAGTCTCTATGAGCATGGGCACGGCATACTTCGATCCCGAAGACCCCTGTTCTCTCGATGAACTTATGTCCCGTGCGGATAAATTGATGTATGAGCAGAAAAGAAGAAAAAAACCATGGTACATCACAGATTAAACCGGAGGTAGTCTTGGTTCTTGGCCGGTTTGAACAAACCTATTATAAAATGGTACAGGGCAAATAATTCCATGGAGAATGGCAAGTAGCCGAAATAGCCCAATATCGGCATCTCGAAAATATGCAGGAGATTGAAGAAGGGTATATCATATACCCACTTCGGATATGAGTAAAAGTTCCACATTTCCCAGAAAAAGCCGCAAATAGAGCAGCCGACCCACAGCGCCAGTATCGGCTGCCAATCACCCATGGCAATATAATGTAGAAGTGTGCGGTTGTTCAGCCATATATTGAGTGGTTCCAGAATGAAATAAACTGACAGCCAGACGAAGGGAAAAAACCAAACAGGCCAGATCAACATCAATGTGAGCATGATACAACCGGTTGTAAAGATGATAAGCGGTGTGGTTGAAGTTGGTGCAACTCGCAGACCAGTCTTAATTCTGTTAATCCAGGTAAATGTACCGGCCAACTCTGCCGTGCCGAAGACCGCGGGCATAACCGTAGAGAAGCTCAGAGACGACAAAAGAAAATACTGCAAGTCTGATAGATATTGTTCACCCACATAGTACCAGTTTTGCGTACGCAAGTTTATGATCTCAAAGAGCCACCAGGCCGGCACCGAGATTAAAAAGAGAGCCGCATAAGCAACTGGACTGCGGGTTAACAATGAATGGCCCTTTCGGGTGAAGACCAGCGCGTCAACAGTGAGGCAGTACCCCAGCCACATGGGGAAAAATCCCCAGTGCGTGCGGGGTCCGGTCAGGCACCAGTTCAAGATCCAAAAAATAGCGGCTAGTAGTAGACCGAGCCAGCCATAAGCCGGCCAGTTTCGAATTTGTGACATCAGACTGAGTTGCATTTTTTATCATTCCTTGGTTTCCCAGATTTTATTCTGTGAAAGTGGGGAGCGCGGATGGCATGACAAAGGGCTTAGTGATGTTTAGAATCATTAGGGAACCGCATGCCTATATGTTGTGAAAAATTATCGAATTTAACTATAACTGTCAAGGTATTTACAGTACTTTGAGTATTTGTTGAAAAAATAAGAAAAGTGTAATAGACAGTCATACCTGAAAAATATCTAACTGGGAGGAACATAAAATGGCGAAAAAGGAGTTTGATTGCGAAGGCGAGACGGACAAGAGGATTCTTACAAAGATGTTGCTTGATGGAGAAATAACAGAAGAGCATTTACAAACATACCTTGAGAAACTTCCTGATGTATCCTCATGTGCGGATGAGATCGCTATCGATTAAATCGGACGGTCAATGGCATTACACTTAGAAGGTTTGTATGCTTGCTGATTCTCACGCGCATCTGGAGATGAATGACTTCGACCGTGACAGGAGCGAAGTTATCAGGCGGGCCGTGGAAGCGGGAATTGATTTGATTATAACGGTCGGTACCACCCTCGCTGATTGCAGAAAAGCCATCTCCATCGCCAATACCTATAAGAATGTGTATGCGGCGATTGGGATTCATCCCCATGAGGTGAAGGATATTGATGAGGCTACGTACGAGACGATCAAAATTATATCGAAGACGGATAAAGTCGTGGCCTTCGGGGAAATAGGACTTGATTTTTTTCGCAACCTGTCTCCGAGGGATGTTCAAATAAGGAGGTTCGAGGAACAACTGGAGCTGGCCGGTGAAATCGGATTACCTATTATCATTCATGATCGTGACGCCCATCAGGAGACTTTAAAAATGCTGGAAAGATGGAAAGGCAGGCACAGAGGGGTTATCCATTGTTTTTCAGGAGACTACGGGATGGCTGAAAAGTGCCTTGATATGGGATTCTTCATATCTGTAACAGGGGCAATTACTTTCGGGAAATCTGATAAACTTCAGGAGGTGGTAAAGAAAGTCCCTGTTTCGCGCCTTCTGCTGGAGACGGATGCGCCTTACCTGACTCCTCATCCTTACAGAGGGAAAAGGAATGAACCTGCCTATGTTATTCATACTGCAAAAAAAGTAGCCGAAATAAAGGGCGTGTCTCTTGAGGAACTGACAAGTTTGACATATCAAAATACAAAGAATGTCTTTGGCATAAAATAGGGCAGTCTGATAATCGTTATCAAAACAGGAAAGAAACTTTTTAACAAAATCTCGTTTTTAACTCATGAAAAAAGTCTTATTTGTTGTTGCTGGCGGTCAGATTGGGGATCTGACGTTTTTCCAATCGAAACTGTCTGAGTTGAAACCTTCCGGTATCATCTGTGCGGACAGCGGTGCCGGCCACCTTTATACCATCGGTGTAATCCCACAGGTCATAATAGGCGATATGGATTCTCTTACACCTGAGGTGCTGGATTATTTCAAGGAGCAGGGGTGTAAGATTATCAGGTATCCGGAAGCGAAGGATGAGACTGATACACAGCTCGCTTTAGAATATGCCTTCAGTATGGAGCCTGATGAAATCTATCTATTCGGCGCCGTCGGTACAAGGATCGACCATACTCTCGCCAACATATCGCTGCTGGTTTCAGGCGTGAAAAAAGGCATACATATAAAATTGATTGATGAGTGGTGCGAAGCTTTTACTGTTAGCAACGAGCATGTCATTGATGGTGAGATAGGGCAGACCGTTTCTCTTTTACCCCTTTCGGACGTGGTTAAGGGTATAACTCTTTACGGATTTGAATATCCGCTAAAAAACGGAGTGATGGAAATGGGGAAGCCTTATGGAATAAGTAATCGCTTGACCGCCGCGCGGGGTGTCATTTCTGTAAGCTCGGGTTACCTCCTGGTGATCAGGTATTTCAAAGTAGGGGTTCTTCCCTGAGGAAGAAAATGAAACCAGCAAGGGTTTTAACTATTGCCGGTTCTGATTCCTGCGGTGGTGCAGGAATACAGGCGGATTTAAAGACGATCGCTGCATTAGGCGCCATGGGAATGAGTGTTGTTACTGCTGTTACCGCCCAGAACACACTCGGTATCCAGGGTATATATGAGGTTTCACCGGATTTTGTGGAAAGGCAGTTTGAGTCTGTGATGACCGATATTGGTGTTGATGCCGCTAAGACGGGTATGCTTATGAACATCGAGATCTTAAAGGTAGTGGCGGCAATGACCAGAAAATATGCGATCAAAAAGCTTGTAGTCGATCCTGTGATGGCAGCCAAAGGAGGGGAGGCATTGATTAAAGGCGAGGTGAGGGAAACGCTGATCAAGGAATTGATCCCGCTTGCCTTTGTTGTGACGCCGAATATTCCCGAGGCCGAGGTCCTGGCCGGCATGAAGATTACTTCTGTTCAGGAAATGAAAAAATCGGCAAGGATCATCCACAAATTCGGCGCGAAAAATGTGGTTGTTAAAGGGGGTCATCTGACCGGGAATGCTGTGGATGTTCTCTATGACGGGAAGAAATATTATACATTTTCTTTCAGGAGGCTCGATAAGAAAGAGACGCACGGTACAGGATGTACATTTTCCGCTGCCATTGCTACTCTATTGGCGAAAAGGAAAAGCGTGGTTGAAGCCGTAAAGGGGGCAAAGGCCTATATAACTGAGGCAATCAGGTCTGCGAACAGCGTCGGCGCCGGATACAAGTTAATAAACCACTTGGCTCCAATTTTACCTGATGGTTGAATGCGGCAAGCGGAAGTGTGGCAGATGGGGATACCTTTAAAATTTGTTAGATTATTGAGATGCTGAGAAGGAAAAAGGATCTTTGTTAGGTAACAATCCTGGAAAAATTAAGGCTTCTCGCGATACAGCAATCGGTATTGTCCATCGGCTGCAGCAAGCCGGTCATGAAGCCTATTTTGTGGGGGGGTGTGTGCGCGATCTCCTGCGCGGTGTCGAACCCGGGGATTACGATATCGTTACTTCAGCGCATCCCGATGAAGTTTGTTCTCTCTTTCCTCACACAGTGCCGGTGGGGATAAGTTTTGGTGTGGTACTTGTGGTCGAGGGGGGACACAGTTATGAAGTCGCAACGTTTCGCACCGAGAGTGACTACAAAGATGGACGCAGGCCGTCTCAAGTCGAATTTAGCAGTGCTGAAGGCGATGTCCGCCGCCGCGATTTCACTGTGAATGCCCTTCTCATGGATCCGGTGACTGGCAATATCATCGATTATGTCGAAGGCAGGCGGGATATTGAGAACCGTTTAATCCGCACGATTGGCAGTCCTGAAGAAAGATTTGCCGAGGATCACCTGAGGATGCTCCGAGCTGTCCGCTTTGCCGCTAACCTCGGCTACGACATCGGTGAGGAAACTTTCAATGCCATCAAACAACATGTTTCCTTAATCAGCCGCATCAGTGCCGAGCGCATCCGTGATGAGTTGACAAAACTCCTCACGCGCGGAGGGGCGCGGTGCGGCATGGAGAACCTCGCAGAAACCGGTCTTCTGGCAGAGGTTCTTCCCGAAGTTAATGCGCTCCGCGGTGTTGATCAGCCTCCGAGATTCCACCCTGAAGGCGATGTATGGGAACATACACTACGAATGCTCAACCTTCTGCCTTCAAGCGAAGGTGTGGAGAATGATATGCGTCTTGCATGGGGCATTGTCCTGCATGACGTCGGGAAGGCATATACCCGTTCAGAGAATGAATCGGGCATTCACTTTTACGGCCATGTACGCGAAGGGGAAAAGATCGCCGAAGCAATAATGAGGCGGCTCAGGTTCTCGCGTGCTGAGACGGAAACAATTCTCGCCCTCATCCATTATCATATGCTATTCATAAACGTTATGGATATGCGCCCGAACAGATTAAAGCGATTCCTCAGGATGCCCGACTTTAGACTCCACCTTGAACTACATCGTCTGGACTGTCTTGGGAGTCATGGTTTACTTGAAAGCTATGAATTCTGCAGGAGCAAGCTGGAAGAGATAGGGGATGAAGAGCTGCATCCTCCGCCTTTACTCAATGGGAACGATCTTATAGGTATGGGTTTTACTCCGGGCCCCCTTTTTAGCGAGATCATGAGTGCAATTGAGGATGCTCAGCTTGACAGGGAGATATCCACGTCCGATGAGGCCCGCAGACTGGTGAAGGAGCGATGGGGTGGTAAATTTTAAGGATAGCAAATCTGCGATAAATTTATTAAGAGATCTTTACGAGGAGCGTGTGAAAAGAAAAAAAGTTCTTATCAGGGGACGATACTTCCTCCATGTCGCGGTCACCCTTTTTTTAATTGTTCCCCTCGTTGGGGGTTGTGCGAAACGGCGTGCCTATTACCATCCGCCGGTGCCTGTGGAAAAACAGATCGCCCATATGGGCTATACCATACAGGTTGGCGCTTTTTCTAATGTTGAAAATGCTGCACGGCTTGCTGACCTTCTCCGGGACAGAGGTTTAGAGGCCATCTATTACGCGGCCCGTGCAGGACTGTACAAGGTGCGTTTTGGTAATTTTTCTTCAAGAGTGGCTGCTCGCGAAAAAGCGGATAGCCTCAAATCGGCGAAGTTAATCGATGAATATTATATTGTCAGCCCCGATGAATATACTATTGCGAAACAAAAAACTCATGGTGACATGTATATCAGGGAGGAACTCGTAAAAACGGCGCAGAGTTTCGTAGACGTTCCCTATCTCTGGGGCGGGTCTTCGTCTGATGCTGGCTTCGATTGCAGCGGGCTGGCAATGACTGTATATCAGTACAACGGTCTCAACCTTCCCCGTTCGTCTAAGGAACAATACGAAGCCGGGGCCCCCGTTGATCATAATAGTCTTTTAAAGGGGGATCTCGTTTTTTTCAGTACTACCGACGGCAACAAAATCTCTCACGTGGGTATATATATCGGGGAAGGTCGGTTTATCCATGCGCCGGGCGGAGGCAAGAGAGTTCGCATGGATTCAATGTCCAAGAGCTATTATAAAAAGCGATATCTTGGGGGAAGGACTTATTTGTAAATGCTGTCATTTCTTATTCATGGCGATTTAGACATAAATAGTGTTAGTCTGAGTAAAGGAGATGGAACATGAACATCAACATCAATAATTTGTTGGTCACCGGGGGGTGCGGGTTTATCGGCAGCAACTTTATCCATTATATACTGGATGAAAAAAAATTCGCGGGCAGGGTAGTCAATGTCGATAAACTTACCTATGCAGGAAATCCTGAGAATCTCAAAGGTATCGACAAAGAGTATCCTGGCAGGTACATCTTTCATAAGGCGGATATTTGTGATGCGGATCTGATGGAAAAAATCTTCAAGGACTATAATATTGATGCCATCTGCCATTTTGCAGCGGAATCGCATGTTGACAGATCCATCAAGAGGCCGGAGAGTTTCATACATACAAATATTGTCGGGACATTTAACCTTCTTGAACTTGCCAGGGCAAGAGGAGATAATTTTCTGTTGTTTCATCATGTGAGTACGGATGAAGTATATGGCAGCCTCGGGCAGGAGGGATATTTTACAGAGGAGACGCCATACCGGCCTAACAGTCCCTATTCGGCATCCAAGGCGGCTTCGGACCACCTGGTTCGCGCTTATCATGAAACCTTCGGACTGCCGACCCTCATTTCCAATTGTTCGAATAACTACGGCCCTTACCAGTTCCCGGAAAAACTGATTCCTCTGATGATTCTCAACGCTGTTGAATGGAAGCCCCTGCCCGTTTATGGAGACGGCAGGAACGTTCGGGATTGGCTCTATGTCAAAGATCACTGTGAAGCGATCTGGACAATCATGCAGTCAGGCAAAAGGGGAGAGATGTATAATATCGGCGGCAATTCGGAGATGGAAAACATCGTCATCGTAGAGATGATCTGCGATATTCTCGATGAGCTTCTCCCTGCTTCCGGTGGAACCTCCAGGAGGGGACTGATTAAATTCGTCAAGGACAGGCCGGGGCATGACCGCAGGTATGCCATCGATTTTGCCAAGCTGCAAAGAGAACTCAACTGGTCTCCCCGGGAATCATTCGCGTCAGGTATCAGACGGACAATAGACTGGTATCTTAATAACAGGGCGTGGATTGAGAATATCAGAAGCGGCGAGTATCAGGCATGGATTAGAGAGCATTATGGGCAATGAAGTGAATAAGAAGGAGAGTGACATGGAGAAAAAAGAATGGAATCCGGATAAGCTGCTGGCACTGTCAGGATATTACTGGAAGTCTTTCACCCTCCATGCAGCGATTAAACTTGGGATATTTACAGTAATAGGCAATGAACAGCTAACGGGTGAGGAGATCGCGCAAAGACTGAGTGGGGAAAAAAGAGGAGTGATAACTCTGCTCAATGCCCTGTCAGCGATGAATCTCCTTGCAAAGAAAGGCGATAAATATTCCAACACCCCGGCCAGTATATCTTATCTCTCAAAGGATTCACCCGAGTATATCGGCTACATGATCATGCATCATCATCATCTTACGGAATCATGGTCAAAGCTGGATAAGGCAGTCCGGACA
>DASPQI010000380.1:0-5074 GCA_035625045.1 Syntrophales bacterium
CCAGCCGTAATCGTGTCCGTAATCTCCGTGAGACCGGCGTCAGGGAAATTCACATGGTTGTCAGCTGTCCGCCAACACGCCATCCATGTCCCTATGGAATTGATTTTTCATCCAAAGGTGAGCTCATCGCTGCGCAGAGAGAATATGTTGATGCTGTTCGCCAGTTTATAGGCCTGGATGGTTTACATTACCTTTCTTTAAAAGGTATGGTCGAAGCAACAGGCATGGATTGCGAAGGTTTCTGCCTTGCCTGCTATACCGGCGATTACCCACTGCAACCGCCGGCAGACTTCGGGAAGTTCTGTTTCGAAACAGTGACAACATAATTACCTTTTGCTCAGAAGGTTGTAGCTTGTATGTAGAAGAGCAAGTGCATACCAAATACCTCATGCCACTTTTATCTGCACTGCACCAAGGCTAATAAGATTCTTTATCGAGCGGCTGCACCGGCTCGGTAAAGTAGTGATGGAATGAAGATGGCAGCAGTTTGTAGTCCGCCACCAGCGCTCCAAGTGGAGAAGGTCGCGAGTTTTTCGTATTCCAGAAGAGCAATGGTTCGCCGTCACTGCTTTGCGCATTTTCTAAGAATGCAGCACACGCCTTGCTTGTGTACGTACCATCAAGCGCAATCCCATCACTTTCCCTGAGAAGTGCCATGGCGGCCATGGCCTCTCGGGTAAACAAACCGTATTTTTTACCAAAGTATCCATGGTAAATGGTAATATCATCCGGCTCTATCGTGCACAATGGGAAGGATGGGGCAAGCTCCCGAAGTAGTTCGTTGGTTTGATGAAAAAGGAGTCGGCATTTATCCATATTGGCCACGTATGTGGGTACCACGCGCACGACATGCAGATGAACATTGATTTCTGCAGCCTTCAATCCGAGGAGCAGACCGGCGGTGGTTCCCATGGTACCCAGGGCAAGGTAGATGCGGTAAGGAAGGGGCATCTTGCCTGCGGCGATCTGTTCGGCTAGTTCAAATCCTGCGTTGACGTAACCGATCGCTCCCACCGACGAAGATCCACCGAGTGGTATGACATAGGGCACTCTTTCATCAAAAATCTCATACCGTTTAACTGTCTCTTTAAATGCCCGCAGGTGCTCCTCGTAGGTGTCGTGGTGAAAAAGCTTGGCCCCACTGTAAAGATCCATAAGCAGATTGTCCTGCACCGCGTGGGAGTTAGGCTGTTGGTAGAGCATTAGTACCGCCTTTAGCCCCGACTGTTTCGCGTATAGTGCTGTCGCCAGGGCGTGATTCGACCCCGCCCCGCCCGAAGTGATAATCCTCCCTGCACCACGCTTCATTGCATCCGCCAGTAGGAATTCCAGCTTTCGTACCTTGTTGCCACCGTATGTTTGGCTGCTCAGGTCATCCCGCTTGATGTATAGGTTGTCTTTATTTAGACGGTGACAAAGACCCTTAAGTTTTTCAACCGGCGTAGGGAAGTTGCCAAACTCAAGCCGGGACAGTTTCTCAGCAAGGCGTGGATATCGTTCAAACAGGGTTATCATGCTATCATCAGTTCTCCGCGGCGGATCGTCCAAAAATCATCTGAGAGATTTCTGTCCGCAAGATATTTGTAAGGCATGGTAAAATAGCCCTTAATCCCCCATGACATTCCCCAAGAATTTCTCACGATGAACCGCTGCTGGGAATCGTTATAGCCAACGGCCATTACCGCGTGTCCGCCCAGCACCTTTTCAGTTGGTTGCGGCATGTTCACCATACCGGTACGGGCCACCTCCTGAGATTCAAAACTCTCGTACACTGTAAAGCCGAAGACAAACGGGAACCCTTCGGCCAGGCATGCGCGCATCTCATCCAGTGTGAGAATGCGGTGATAAGAGATTATCTGGTGCTTCAATGCTTCCTTATAGCATGCAGCGCTCGGTTTTACCGCAAATTTGCTTATCTTATAAGGCCAATTCTTCTCTGAACACACGCCTTGTTTTGCAAGGGTCTTTATGCCGTCGCGGATCATAGCGCCAGAGTCGGATTTGATGGTATGCTCAATGGCACGCTCATTATAGTAAATAAAGAGCCTGCTGAAATCTATAAAAGGGATATTATCCTTGCGTTCCAGAAATTCCAATGCCCCTGCAAGGGCATTTGCTGTGCAACTGCCCAACTGTCCCTGGTCTTCAACCTTGGAACAAAGCCGTCTTAAGTCCACCGAAGGGGGCATCTTTGCGGGTATACGAAGTATGGCGCTGAGAAGATAGTCGCGCCGATCCGGCATATCAGGCACCCATCCATAGCCAGGTTTCTTAATTTTACTTTTCTTTGACTTAGACACTCCCTTTTTTACAGCCATAGTGAACCTCCTTTTGTATATTAATAATGTGTACTGAATCCTCGATGATTAACCGATATGCTTAGTAACTTTATAATGTTTTTTTAAAAGTGCAATACTAGAAAATTACAGTCATAATACGAGCATAAAACCCGTATTATAGTGAAATAACAAGGAGTGGCTATTTTTCAAATATGGGGTTATGTCAACTCTCCCATACACTCAACGATAGAATTTATTGCTTCTGCTGCACCTAATGGTAAAGAAATATCCTGCTTACGCGGAACTCTGTAATCACGAGGATTTATTCTTATCAAAGTCGCGTTATGGGTACTTGCCAAATGTTCCGAGAGGTTGCGAACAGTTGAGACCGCGTTTCCCGCTCCGATTTCAATTATCGCGATATGTAATCCGCTGCGAGATACTTCCCGGAGCCAGCTGGTGAGCTTATCGCTCTGAATATCCGTTCGTTTTGCATTCCACGACCAGTCACCAAACATGAGAATATTGGGTCGAGCGGTACTACCGCAGTTTCTACACCGGGGAAGCGGTTCTAATGCCTCAAATACTCCTTCATCAACAATAACATTTATTTCATTCGCATCCCAGATATCATCGCCGCATGGCTGGACGCACTGCAAATGATGGATGGATCCATGACATTCCTCTATCCGGCTGTCGTCATATCCTGCCTTCTGAAATTGTCCGTCAACATTGGATGTAAAGACAAAATATCCTCCGTATTTCTGCTGAGCGATGTTGAGCAATTGCGTGAATCCGCCGTGAGGTGTGATCCTTCTGTAAAGGTTGAGGCGGTGTCCATAAAACGCCCATGCCAGTTTGGGATTGCGGTGAAACCAATGAGGGTTTGCCATTTCTACGAATGATTTGCCCAGTTTCGCTATGGGCGGATATGCTTTCCAGAATCCTTCATTGCCTCTAAAGTCCGGCAGCCCTGAATCGACACCTATCCCGGCTCCGGCAGAAATCAGGAGAGCATCTGCATTTTTCAGCGCATTTGAGGCATTTATCAAACTTTCTCTAAGCGTCATAGGTTAACAGATCAAGATGGCACTAAGGGCCATGCATCAATTCTTCGCTGGAAAACAAAAGGGGCTCCTGATCGCTCAGAGCCCCTTTTGAATAATTTCTTATATGAAGACAAGGATGAAACAAGTTATTTCTTGGGTTCTTCCTTCTTCACGTCTTCCTTCTTCTCTTCCTTCTTCTCAGCCTTCTTGGCCTTCTTCGCCTTCTTTACTTTCTTCTTCTCTTCCTTAGCCGGCTTCTTCTCTTCCATCTTCTTCTCTTCCTTTGGTGCCGCCGCCGGAGCCTGCGCGAAGCACAGACCGGTCATAGAAAGTGCAAAGAGAATAGAAATAATAATTGACATCAGTTTCTTCATTCATTTCACCTCCTTTCGATTAGTTTTTCTCTAAATTTAGCAAGATCTATTCCACAATAAAAATAAATAAAAACTATCAATAATAACAACTGGTTATTAAAATGCCAAACCAGAATATGCTCCTTTCGTTGAGGAAGTATTCCCCTTCCTTTGGGGAATAATTCCCTAACATGAAGGCGCGTTTATGCTTGTCATGACCACTTGTCGTGATGAATTCTTGAGGAATTAAATCGAATTGCAGGAGGTTTATCTTCCGCAGGATAACCGATGGGAATAATAGCGAGCGGTATTACATAATCAGGAATATTCAGGAGCTTCCTTAAGCCCTCAACACGCTCTGTTCTGGGGTAGATACCGAGCCAGACTGTTCCCAAGCCCTTCGCCCGGGCAGCAATGAGAATATTTTCTGTCGCTGCGGAACAGTCCTGTATCCAGAAATCCTTATGGACTTCTAATTTTAGGTCCCCGCAAACCAGAATTGCCACTGAGGCCGTATTCAATGCCTGAGAGTATGGATGGATCTTGGGAATTTCATCGAGGATTTTCCTGTCTTTGATAACAATAAATTGCCAAGGTTGTTCATTGCCTGCCGATGGAGCGCTCATGGCAGCTTCCAATATTTCTTTCACATCGCTATCAGGCACCGGTTTATTTGTGTATTGACGAATACTCCTTCTTGAAAGAATGGCTTTTATTGCGTCCATTTGCATCACCCTGTTTCCTTCTATAAATTTATCTACCGGCAGCCTTCGCAATCAGATTTGCCCTTCCCGTAACTTCCTGTCTCTTCACTCTTGAGAGTACCCCCTTCGAAAGTAAGAACATAAATGAAATCATTTTCCCCACAATTATAGTACCACTTTTCAACCGGTTTCTTTTTTTCCTTTGTTAAGTAAGCGCGTTTGGTATCAGTTCCCTCATCTTTTCCCTTTTCGACTGTCCTGTAATGCCTGCCTTTTTTAACTTTTACCTTTTCCTTCGAGGTAGGTTTGCCGCATTCCAGAAGGACTTTAGTCTTCGAGTCTCCTAAACTGACAAACCCGTCACCACATCTGAAGGCAAAACAATCAACACTTCCTGACAGACAGACAGCTATGAATAACATAAAAATGATTTTTTTTGACATAATGATTATCTTACCTCGCTGCCGATTAGACCAAATTTGAAAAGAGGCACTATATAATTTGAGAGCAGGGGCAGATAGTTTTCAAAACAAACTCACGCATCTGCTATTCGTTACGAAGTATTTAAATTTTGCCTTGTACTGATGCATCAACTTTTCCTGCTGGTCTTGGTCGTAAACAGGGATATCTGCTGTTTTACCTTCTTGCTTTTGCATTTCGGACATGTGACTTTGCCTTTATCATGTTCG
>DASPQI010000381.1:0-3244 GCA_035625045.1 Syntrophales bacterium
GAATCCGGACGTAATCCCCAACGCCGGTGAAACAATAGGCGGAGGACTTGTTTATAGATGATGAAGGAAAAGGCTCTTTTTGACGAATGGCCTGAAAAATATGATCAGTGGTTCACAACCCCCATAGGTGCCCTTGTAAAGAAATATGAATCTGAATTGATATTAGACCTGTTGAAACCGGCTTCCGGGGAACAAATCCTTGATGCAGGCTGCGGCACAGGAGTGTTTACCCTTGATATACTCTCTGCGGGATCAAAGGTTGTAGGGCTCGATATATCCTTACCCATGCTGCGACGGGCGAGGGGAAAGCTCGCGGTCTATCCTTTCTATCCGGTATGGGGAGATATATCAAAGTTACCTTTTCGTGAGGGCATCTTTGATAAGGTCGTATCCATTACTGCAATTGAGTTCATCAAGGACGCAAAAGCATGTGTAGCCGAATTGTTTCGTGTGACAAAAAGAGGTGGGGTAGTCGCTGTGGCAAACCTGAATAGCTTAAGCCCCTGGGCGGTGCGCAGGATAGAGAAGGCAAAAAAAGGAAAATCCATATTCCGTAACGCAATTTTTAGATCCCCTGATGATTTGCTCTCCCTTGCACCCGTAAAGGGTGTAGTAAGGACTGCCGTCCATTTTCAGAAGGAAGATTCACCTGAAAAAGCTGTTGAAGCCGAGCACGAGGGCCGGATCAAGGGGTTCAGTACAGGTGCCTTTGCTCTTGTGCAATGGTTCAAGCCCTAAGGGAGTATCTTATTGCTGCCGCTCCAAATTCCTTCGGAGTGACACGGTAAAACTAAATAAGGAGGATAAGAAATGGCAATAAGTGATGAACATAAAGATCTCGTTAATTGGCTTGAAAAGACGATTAAGATCATTGAAAAGATGGGGATGCGCATTCTGGATTTTCAGAAGCATGCTGTAAAAATTGTCCTGCCGAAAGAGCCGAACGTAAATCACCTCGGTACAGTTTATGCCGGTTCGCTCTTTTCTCTCGCGGATTACGCCGGAGGAGTTCTGTTCTATGCCACTTTCGACCGCAAAAAATACTATCCGTTGTTGAAGGAGGTTTCAATTACTTTTAAGAAACCTGCAACTACTGATATTACCGTTGAAGCATCAATATCCCCCGCGCAGGCGGAGCAGATTAGAAAAATTACTGATGAGGCGGGGAAGGCAGACTGGGTTTTGGATCTGGAACTGAAAGACGAAAAAGGAGACATCTGCTGCATCGCACACGGGACCTTTCAGATGAGAAAGGTATAGAACATCAACCTTTCCCTCAGCCCCACAATGTAGATGAGGAGGAATTAAATATGAATAGCTTAAAATGGAAAAACCCGCCTGAAATGCAGATTGACCCGGCCAAGACATATAGGGCGGTTGTTGAGACCGACAAAGGGGTGATTGAATTGGAACTTTGTCCACAGCATGCACCCAAAACAGTGAACAATTTTGTCTTTCTCAGTAGAGAAGGCTTTTACAACGGCGTATCTTTTCACAGAGTGATCAGCGATTTCATGATCCAAGGGGGAGATCCGACAGGCACGGGAAGGGGCGGTCCCGGTTACAAATTTGAAGATGAGGTAAAAGGGAACCCTCTGAAGCATGAAGCAGGTGTGATCTCAATGGCAAATGCAGGGCCGAACACAAACGGCAGCCAGTTTTTCATAACACATTCCCCACAGCCTCACCTGAACGGAAGACATACGGTGTTCGGTAAAGTGATAAGCGGCCAGGAAGTAGTCAATGCGATTCAGCAAGGGGATAAGATACTTCTCGTAGAGATATCAGAAGTTTGATGAAAATTATGGAGGGATAAATCTTTCTCCAAACAATCTCGAGCAGGTACGATCTCTCATTCAGACGCTGGGATCTAATCACACAGCAGATTTTTCGTCCGGCTCCCCTGGATTCGATATTGGATCTTGAGGATGGGTTCTCCCTATGAAGAAGAGGCTTAGGCTTAGCGAGATTGAGTTTGATCGGGTCGTAACCAGGGCGATCAAGCGTATACCTCAGGAAATACACTGTCATCTGCAAAATATTCTCATTTCCGTTCAGAAGCGCCCTTCAAAAGACATTCGTGAGGAGATGGGCCTTCATCGGAATGCGCCTCTGCTTGGTATGTACAGGGGCACTTCACTCATGGATCGTTCTGTGACCTATCCGCCTATTTATCCGGATACCATTATTTTGTTCCAGGAACCTTTGGAAAAGATGTGCGAGACAGTTAAAGAACTTGAAGAGCAGATCGAAATTACCGTTGTTCATGAAATTGCGCACTTCCTCGGAATTAGCGAGGAAAGGCTCGCTGAACTTGGATATGGCTGACAGACATATTCCCTTCCTGGAAGCCCAGCTATGTGTGTAAGAACTTCATTAATGGTGTTCCGTGTACCTTAAAGCTTAGCTTCAATAATGCCTGAGCGAAAAATCATTCATCGAACTATAAGTAAAAATGTGGTAAAAAACTTAAGTAAGTCAATTCCCAATAACTTGTGTGCCCATATCGTTTCATGTTTAAGGTGTCATAGAAAAGAGTAAACGTTTAACAGTTCTGACATAGGATGGCGGCATTATCAGTGAGATTAATTTAATAAAGATGGAGCCAAATAAAGGGAGGGAAGGAAGATGTCAGATATTTGGGAACTTTTGACGGAAAAAGAAAAGACAAGATACAATACCTTGAATAAAGAAAATGTCGAATTCCTAATGGATCGATACAACAAAGTGAATCGCTGGGTAATCGCGGATATGATCCGGCGAAGCAGCTATCATTATCCTGATAAGAAGGCCCTGATCTTCCAGGATAAGTCACTCACCTATGCCGAACTGGAAACAGAGTGCAACAGGGTAGCCCATGCGTTGTCTGATCTGGGGGTGCGGAAGTATGATCGCGTAGCCATCCTGGCCCACAACACGATCCACCATGTTTTGACGTGGCTGGGATGCGCGAAGATAGGCGCTATCTATCTGGCGATCAACTATCTCCTGAGGGGTAAGGATATCTCTTACTGTATAAACCACTCGGAAAGTAAGGTCTTTATCGTGGAGGACAGCCTCTATGACCTGGTAAAAGATGTCATGAATGACATGCCCACTGTAAAAACCTGGGTGTGGTCCAATCAGGGCGCCGGGAAACCGCCTGTGAGCAACCAATTCAGGGATTTTGACGTCTGGTATAAAAAATATCCCCCTGAAGAACCTGATGCAATCCTTCATATCGAAGACCCGGTGCAAATGACCT
>DASPQI010000382.1:0-4276 GCA_035625045.1 Syntrophales bacterium
AGACACTAAGATAGATTGGTCAACTGATGCTTGCGATACAGACTCTACAACCGATCCGATTACAAAAAAGGCGGTAATACCTCGCTGTAAGACAGAATGGAGTTCTTCTATCCCTTCCACTTCCTCTACCTATCTCATGGATACGAAAGAAAACCCAATCTATATTCCTGAATTTATAACCGTTTACCTTTTGAATTTAGGTAATGGCTACGGATTGGTTTTATATTCAGATGGTTTAGTCTTGCACATGCTGTTGGAATTTGATAAAGATGGGCGGTGTCTCGGAAAGTACATCATTAATGGTACCGAATTCCTAATTAACCCAGAACGAACAGGATTGTATTGCAAGGGCTTATTAATGTGGTATGGCGGTCAAACACGCCAGCTAGACACTTGTGCTCAGGATTTATTGAAATCTATGGGCGAGATCCCTGATGCCGATGCTATCTTTCCCTTCCACGGGGGTTTCCCATCTCCAATCAATGTCATTACTTTGCCGCAGAGCATCACTGGGCTTGCGAGTCCCCCAAGCAGGGATGACGGAGTGGCAAAACTAATTGATGAGAATATTTCAAGAGTAGTTGTTTGGGTCAAAAAGGAGCACCCAGACATTTTGGGGTCTGCTTCATTTGCAAAGAGTCTGTTTGTTTTTCTCGCTGAAAATTCGTCCAATAATAAAATGCTAAGCTCTCTGGTCCATAAATATAAAGATTATCTCGGCAAGGAAATATTGGCACGTTATGCTAGCACGAAGTCTTGCAAGTAGAAACCCATTCCATAGTCCTGAGTAACTTTTTGAACAGAAACAGCTCCTAAAGGAGGTTAGAACATGCCAAATCAAACCGGGTTTCTGTGCTGGGAGAAATTGTTTATTATCGTCATCATTTTCGGACTACTTTCGACGCAAGCCGTTGCAGCCAGCTTTGATTGTAAGAAGGCTGCCACCTGGCTGGAGAAAACTGTCTGCTCCAATCCAGAACTTTCAAAACTCGATGAACAACTGGCTAAGGCTTATCGTGATGCTCTTGCGAGTTTATCCCCTGAAGGTCAGAAGGAAACAAAACAATATCAGAGGCAATGGTTTAAAGAGTTATCCTCATATTCTAAAGCTAAACTGAAGCTCCGATTGGGTAAATGGTCGTGGGATGCTGAAACCGCCCTGGAGCGTATTTATGAAGGTAGAATCAAACAACTTCAAGAAAGCTTGATAAAATTCCCTGATCGTATCTTTAGAAATGTTTATATTGATCATTCAATAATGGACAAAACCTGTCCTATTGTATACATAGGAAGAGGATTCCAGTACCCTCAAATTGATAACCCACGCGACGAAAATGAGAAATTCTGGAACAATTTTATCTCAAAAAAAGCCAATGATAATCTTAAAGCATCCTTTAAGTGCCAAGATATTTATGACGAATATGCTGTTACCTTTAGTAACAAGCACTTGATATCAGTTAAATTTACTCACAACTGGTATACCCAGGGGGCAGCAGCACATCATGGATATTTGGAGACAGGGTCCATTTCTTGGTTGTTAGAAGACAAAAGGGAATTAGAAGCTTCAGATTTATTCGATGATAAAACCGATTGGCCTAACAAACTTGCAGAATTAGTTGCTCAGAAGATGAAGGTGAAACTCGATTCTGAGCTTACTAATATGATAAATCATCCACACTTATGGGAGATCTCAAAAAATGGGTTGGGCTACCTATCATTTTTCAACGCCGCTGGTTACGGTAATGCCCCTGTTATAACAATAGACTGGAAGACGCTCGATCCTTACCTCAGCAAAAATGGTCGGTCTCTGATTCATGACTGAAATCTCTTTCAACTTGCAATCCTTGACTCGCGGAGGTTCAAATGAAGAAACACATTCTGTTATCATGTTTATTTTTGTTTACTTTTGTTTCCGTTAGTTATGGAACAAATCAAGCCAGCTTCGACTGTGCAAAGGCAAGCACGCCAACGGAAAAATGTATATGCAGCGACAATGATTTGTCCATGAAAGATGGGTTGTTAGCCAGTGAATATAATACACGCATGAAGTTTTTATCCAATGAAGAAAGGAAGAAACTAAAATCAGAGCAAATAGCATGGCTGGAAAAAAGAGATAAAAATTGTGAAGGGCCACAGGAATCTTTATCGAAGACCTATGGAATAAACGCAGGCTGTCTGAGAAAAATGTATGAGGATAGAATAAGAGAGCTGGGTGAAAAAACACTGGGTTTAAAAAGGTTAGATTTCAAACCACCTCACGACTTGCAACTCCTTATAGAGGGAAAGCTTAGTGAGGTTTTAACAGGTTCTTCTCCTGCATATTACTATAGTATTAGTAATCATCAATACATCTTAGAATACTATAATGGCATACTCTACGTTGATACGAAAAAAAAGTCCATTGATACAATTATTAGAGGTAACATAGGTGAATCGATTGAAGGAGCTATCCGCGGTGGTGGCATTACTTGGTTAATAGTGCATTCTGCCAGTTTGCGTCAGGGCCATGCGAGTGGGGGCTATCAGGCTATCATGATCAAGGACAAGAATGCTAGCGGTGAACCTTATGAAATATTGGACTTGGCATCCGAATCTACGTTTGATTATATTATGGGTAAATCTAATCCCTGCCCTGATCTGGAAGATAACGATAAAGATCGTGGACCCTTTTTTGAATTAAAGGGATACGATGTTAAGGATGTTAATGGTGACGGTATTAAGGATATGATCTTTCATATCGAAGAATTTGATTGTGAAGCTAATAAACGAATCACCATTGAAGAAACATATCTTTTTCTACCCAAGGAACCATTCATAGAAAAAAGGGAACAAAAGAGCTATGCACAGTTGCCGGAGTTTATCCCTCGGGTTGGTCACTCATCCGAAGTAACCTCTGTCGCCTTTTCTCCGGATGGACGCTATGCTCTCTCAGGGAGCTGGGATAATACCCTGAAGCTCTGGAATGTTGCCTCAGGAGAGGAGATTAGGACTTTTACGGGACATTCACAGTTTGTATACTCTGCTGCTTTTTCTCCAGATGGTCGCTATGCCCTCTCCGGAAGTGGCGATGATACTCTTAAGCTCTGGGAGGTTGCAACAGGAGAAGAGATCAGAACTTTTAAGGGACATACAGGACCTGTAGACTCCGTTGCCTTCTCTCCTGATAGTCGCTATGCTATTTCAGCTGGAGGGGTATTCGACCATACCATTAAACTTTGGGATATCACTACGGGAAAAGAGATCAGAACTTTTAAGGGACATTCAGATATGGTACATTCTGCAACCTTTTCTCCTGATGGCCATTATGTCCTTTCCGGAAGCTTTGATCGAACACTGAAGCTCTGGGATGTTGCCTCGGGAAGAGAGATTAGGACTTTTATAGGGCATCACGAAAGAATAACTTCTGCGGTCCTTTCTCCTGATGGCCACAATATTATATCTGCTGGCTACGATAAGGTACTCAGGCTTTGGGATGTGAATACAGGAAAAGAAATTAGAACTTTTGAAAGATCTCCACGTATAATTAAGTCGGTTGCTTACTCTCCTGATGGCCGTTATGCTCTTTCCGGAAGCTGGGGTAGTAAGAGCAGCGAGCTGGTACTATGGGATGCAACAACAGGAAAAGAGATAAGAACTTTTTGGGGACATCAAGGAAGTATTGAATCAGTCACTTTCTCACCTGATGGCCGTTATGCCCTCTCTGGTAGTGATGATAATACTCTGAAGCTCTGGGACATTGCTACTGGGAACGAGATAAGAACTTTCGGACATCCGCCATATGTAAAAAATGAGACACCTAATGAAATGGCGAATAAATTGCAGCCAGCTAAAACTGATGTAAATGCCAGGGATAAAGATGGCTATACGCCATTGATGAGCGAGTCGAGACAGGGTAATATCGTAGAAGTAAGGGAATTATTGGCTGCCAAGGCGGATGTAAACGCTCAGAGCGACGATGGTAACACGGCGCTAATTCTCGCCTCACGTGATGGTTATTTTGATATTGTGCAGGAATTGCTGGCAGCTAAGGCTGATGTAAATGCCAGTGATAACAAAGGTAACACGGCACTAATGGTTGCGTCTAGTTCTGGTGATATTAAAGTAGTGGAAATGTTGCTAGCTTCTAAGTCAGATGTAAATGCCAGAAACAAGGACGGTGCGACGGCGCCGATGCTTGCATCGGGATATAGCCGGGGGGGAATAGTCGTGACAGACAATAAAGGCAAGAGGCAAATATGGGGCAAGACACTTAAGGGCAACGTCGATGTAGTAAAAG
>DASPQI010000383.1:0-4793 GCA_035625045.1 Syntrophales bacterium
TCTTCCGGCTTCAATCCGGGAACCCTTGCCAGAAGACCCTTCATCACCTGGATACCTATCTCATCACTCCGAGTGTTGGCCAGACCGCCTCTCCGGTAACGCCCGCCTGGACTCCTTACGGATTCAACAATAACAGCTTCACTCATGATATCCCTCCCTGTTTAATTGCGCAATGGTTTGCCGGTGTTCAGCATATGCATAATCCTGTCCTGGGTTTTTTGCTCGCCGCAGAGGCTCAAAAAGGCCTCCCTCTCCAGGGCAAGAATCTCCTGCTCCATAATCAAAGTACCTTCCGGACAGTCACCGCCGGAAAGGATATGGGCAAGCTTGTCGGCGATATGTGCATCATAGTCTGAAATGAAATTCCCGTGTCTCATATTATATACGACGGAGCTACACATACCCCGGAAGTTCTCTCCCATGACAGGTATCAAGGCAGGCGCCGGTTTTTTGTAAAACCTGGAAAGACCCAGGACTACCTGCTTCGCATCCCAGATCTGTTGATCCCTGTTCAGGCTGATCCCGTCAGTCTTCCTGATATATCCCAGCTCCATAGCTTCCACGGCGCTTGTGGCAACCTTTGCCATGGCTATATTTTCGAAGGCTTTGGAATAGAAATGCTGGAGGTTCAGACCTGCCTCGATGGTACCGTCTGGGATACCTTCGGTGAGCCGGACAAGCAGCTCTTTACAGCCCCCGCCGGCCGGTATGACACCTACACCAACCTCCACAAGCCCTATATATGTTTCTCCGCAGGGCTGACATCTTGCCCCGTGCATGGCGATCTCGCAACCGCCGCCTAAGGCCATCCCTGCGGGAGCGGCTACAACCGGCTTCCCAAGATACTTCATCCTCATATTTGCGTTCTGGAATTCTTCAACCATCTTTTCCAGGACATCCCAGTCCCCTTTCTGGGCGCTGATAAGAACCATGAACACATTAGCACCCACTGAGAAGTTGGTGGCATGGTTTCCGACAACCATTCCCAGAAAATCCTTTTCCACGATATCACAGCTGTCAAAAATCATCTGGACGATGAATTGATCCACTGAGTTCATCTTGGTGTGAAACTCAAGACAGGCAACACCATCACCAATATCAACGAGGCTTGCACCCGCGTTCTGCTTCACTATCTTCTTTCGGTCTTTGAGTGCCGGCAGGATAATGATCTTCGGATTTTCCTTCAGCTTTATATAATTCTTCGCCTCGAAATCATAGTAGTAAAGGCCATCCTCCCGTCTCGAGTAAAATGATTCAAAACCGGCTTTAAGCATGTCCTCGATCTTTTTGGGAACCTGCTTGCCCAGCCTCTTCATTACTTCGACTGCTTCCTTCACGCCCACTGCATCCCAGGTCTCGAACGGCCCCAACTGGTGGTTGTAGCCCCACTTCATGGCATTGTCGATAGCCACTATGCTGTCGCAAACCTCGGGAATACGATTGGCAGCATAGATGAAGTTATTGCATAGATACTCGCGGGCGAGATCCGCCGCGATATCCGTTCCATTAAATATGGTCTTGATCATTTTGGGAATGTTATCTTCTATCTTCTTTGCCAAAGAGATCGAATCAAATTTCGGCTTCGTCGCCGGCACGTACTCCATGGTGTTATAGTCAAGAACCAGTTTTTCCTTCTTCCCTTTATCGCCTGCCCGCTTGTAGAATCCCTGCTTTGTCTTATTTCCCAGCCATTTCCGCTCCATCATCGCGTTCATGACATCTGAAGGAATAAACATATCCCGCATCTCGTCATCAGGAACCGCCTCGTAGAGGTTCTTCATGACATGGTGTCCCGTGTCCAAGCCCACCAAATCCAGTGTTCCGAAGATCGCCGAACTCGGCCTTCCCAGTGCCCTACCGATGATGGCATCGATCTCGTCGATTCTCATCTTCTTACTCGCCATCAACCGGACGGCATTTGATATGTCAAACACACCGATACGATTTCCGACAAAATTGGGGACGTCCTTGCAGATCACAACTCCTTTGCCCAATACTTGTTCGCAGAACTCCACCATATAATCCAAGACTTCTTTTTTCGTTTCTTCACCGGGAATGATCTCCAGGAGTTTCATGTAACGGGGTGGATTGAAAAAATGCGTCCCGAGAAAATTTTGCTTCAATTTCGAGCTAAAATTGGCAGTAATATCTTTAATAGGTATACCTGACGTATTTGTGGAAACAATACATTCAGACTTTACAACCTTTTCAACCTTGGCAAAAAGCTCCTGCTTGATTTTGAGATTCTCAATGACCGCCTCAATAACCCAGTCAACATCGGAAAGCCATTTGAGGTTATCCTCAAAATTGCCGATCCTGATCATTGACGCGTTCTTCCTTACATAGAAAGCTGCAGGTTTGGACTTTAACACAGTATCCAAGCCATTCGCAGCGAATCTATTGCGCCACTCAGGACTTTTTCCTGTCAGACCCTTTGCCTTGTCAGCCTCTGAAAGTTCAAAGGGAATTATGTCGAGCAGTACGCACTCGATTCCCGCATTGGTCAAATGGGCGGCAATAGATGCGCCCATGATCCCTGCCCCTAAAACCGCGGCTTTCTTGATATTGAATGACATATTTCCTTCCTTAACTTAATAGGTAAAAGACTCTTCCGCCATTTCGATAGGGACTTTCTCGCCGAATTTGATTGCCTCACACCTTGCCTTTACAGTGGAAAGGACAGCAGACGCGAAGAACTTCGCAGTCGCAACCTTGCCGTAGTAAAAGGCGACATCCCGATCTTCGTGGACCAAGGCACGCCTCCTTCCCTTTGAATCCTCCACGCCTCTTTCCTTGTATATGGCGTTCAACTTTTCATCGGCAATGCCTGCCGCCTGTAGCAGGAAGTGCCCAACGATGACATCCCCAAAAATTTCCAGGTAAGGTGTCGCATTCAAGATAGGCATGAGAAAACCTGCACTCTTTCCTAACTGCGCAAAATGCATGGTCAGATCGATCAAGGCATTACAAGCCTCTTCCAGGTAAGCAACGTGCGCCTTGATGTCTTCAAGGTGTTTCGTTTTCATAATGGTCGCATTGATCTCACCAAAGAGATTCATGACGTCAGCACCTTTTCGCTGGCCGAGTTTCCTGCCAACCAAGTCGAGAGCCTGAATACCATTTGTACCTTCATAGATGCTCGCTATCTTACAGTCCCTGAAATACTGCTCAACGGGATAGTCGGAACAGTAGCCATATCCGCCATACACATCGATGGCATAGGAACAGACCATCTGGGCCTTGTCTGATGAATATGCCTTGCAAATGGGTGTAAGAAGTTCAACCAGGCCATGCCATTTTTCTCTCTCATTTTCCGAACTGGAAATTGTTGCCATATCTATGCAGAACCATGTGAAGTAGATCATGGCCCTTATGCCCTCTACGTGGGCCTTCATCCACAGAAGCTTTCTCCTGATATCCGGATGTTGAATTATAGGAACGGCTTTGGCATCGGGGTTTTTCATCTCCCAGATGGGGACGCCCTGGATCCTCTCCTTTGCGTATTGAACAGCATGTTCATAGGCTGCTGTGGCATGACCAAGGCTTTGCATCCCTACATCCAGCCTTGATGCATTCATCAAAAGGAACATTATCCTTATGCCCTGGCGCTCTTTTCCTATAAGTTCACCAATGCATTTCCCTTCATCGCCAAAATTAAGCGTACAGGTTGCAGACCCTTTGATACCCATCTTGTGCTCTACATTGCCTGTCCGTATATCGTTGAATTCGCCGATTGCGCCGTCCTCCTTGACCCTGTATTTGGGAATGACAAAAATCGAAATACCTGCTGTTCCCGGAGGATCTCCTTCAATTCTGGCCAGGACAAGGTGAACTATATTTTCTGCAAGGTCATGATCACCGCCGGAGATAAATATCTTCGTCCCTGTAATACCGAATTTCCCATCGGGCAATTTCTTCGCCGATGTCTTCAGGGCGCCGACGTCGCTGCCCGCTCCTGGTTCAGTCAGACACATGGTACCTGTCCACCTGCCGCCATACATGTTGTATACGTACTTCTTCTTCTGTTCCTCTGTACCATACTGTTCAATCAAATGAGCAGCGCCGTGAGTAAGACCCGGATACATGAGAAAGGGGGCATTGGCTGCAAACATAGACTCCAAGCAGGCTGATCTTACAACAAGCGGAAGACCCTGGCCTCCCACATCGGGAGATTCAGTCGAGCAGAGCCACCCGGCTTCAACGTATCTCTTGAAAACCTCATGAAAGCTCGCAGGTACATAAACTTTCCCGTCCTTAAATGTGCATCCTTCCTTGTCCCCGTCTGTGTACGCCGGAAGAAGCACGTTTACTGCAAGCTTTTCCGCTTCACTCTGCATCATCAACACTGTTTCTTTCGAAAAATCTTTAAACTTCTCACTTTCAAATAACTTTTCAATACCAAGTTGCTCAAAGAGAACAAAGAGCTGATCCCTCATATTAACCAGCAAATTGCTCATAAAAACCTCCCTTTTTATTTTTTATAACGACAATCTTTTGTGTTGATATTGACAAAAAATTTCTTTTTTAACCGCTCTTTAATCCCTTGATGAATATATCCAAACTGGTATTTATCGTCGACCGAATGAGTTCCTCCCTTTTCGATTCGGAACCGATAAATATGTAAAGTGAGACGATACCGTTGAGGAGACCCCAGAGCGCATTTCTGATTTGACGAACATTTACGGTAGGTAAAAACTCGCCGCTATCTACTCCGTATCTGAAAATTTCCTCTATGACATCCACGGATTTGTTGGTTGATTTGATAATATGGTCCCGAAGATCATCCGGTAAAT
>DASPQI010000384.1:0-10906 GCA_035625045.1 Syntrophales bacterium
GGTGCCATTACTGGAATCGGCGGATATCTGCACTCTAAACGAAGGCCGGCCGGTTCCTGGGGGCAATATGGCAATCATCGCCCCGGGCACCGGTCTTGGCGAGACATTTCTCACCTGGGATGGGTCGCGATACCGGGGATACGCCTCAGAAGGCGGCCACGTGGATTTCGCTCCAACTACTGAGCTTCAGAAGGAACTGCTGAGTTACCTGCAGGAGAGGCTTGGACATGTGAGTTATGAAAGTGTCTGCTCTGGATTAGGGATATTAAATATCTATTATTTTCTCCGTGATAAATGCTATAGTAAAGAACCTTCATGGCTTTCCAATTTGCTGGCGGAGGCAAAGGATCCTATACCGGTCATTGTAAATACCGCATTAGATCGTGAGAACACTTGCGATCTCTGTGCGATGACCCTCAACCTTTTTGCTTCCATATTGGGAGCGGAGGCAGGTAATCTGGCACTTAAAGTGCTGGCCACAAGCGGCATTTATATAGGAGGAGGTATCTCCCGTCATATATTACCGTATCTGGAAAACGGACAGTTTATAAAATCTTTTCGAAATAAAGGACGCATGGCCGACCTGGTTTCGCGAATGCCTGTTTTTGTTATCCTTAATCCCAAAGTTGCCCTTATCGGCGTAGCATGGTATGGTTTCAGTACCGTAAAATTTTAACAGTACATAGGGGAGGTGAACAATGTTTATGAGAGCGTTATATATCTTTACCCTGGTATTTTGTTTTGTTATTTCAGGCTGCTCTACGTTAGGTTTTTTTGATAAAAGTGCAAAAGATGACCTGGAAAGATCCAAGGCGTCAATCGCCCATCTCAATGATCAGCTGGTGGACTTAAATAAGGAAGTGGTTGCCCTGAAAAAAGAGGTGCAGCAGATCAAAGAGGAGAGCCAAAAGGAAGAGGCGGAAGAGGAAACCGCGGCGGAGCAGGCAGGTACCTCTGACGAGGAAAAGATTCAAGAGGAAGTCATACGAAGCAAGGCTGAAAAAAAGAAACCAATAGAGGAGCAGCCTGTTATTCAAGAAAAAGAGATTGACGTCAAAACTATTAAAGTGAAAGTATTAAGCGGAAATGGAAAATTGTCTTCCGCACGAGATATGTCAAAGAAACTCATCCGTATGGGTTACCAGGTTACAGACATAGGCCTAGGTCCTCGCAAGGATTTCACAGCAAATACAATCTATTTCGCTTCAAATTATCAGAAGGAGGCGCAGCAATTAGCAACCCGGTTAGGTGGCAAGACAGTCTGCAAACCTCTTACCTGGAACTCGATCTTCAATATCATAGTAGTGGCTGTACCATAGTAGCATCACAAGTATGATGTACCTTGAAAAAGCGGCATGATTGATTAGTCCTGCGTGCGCTGTTTAGCTGTTTCCGCGTGATACTAATGTCTTGATTGAGTTGACCCACGTTTTGAAAAAGGACCTTTTATCTCGGATACTGGAAAGCACTTCCTTTGCCGCCTTTTCACCTTCCTTAATAAGGTCAATAGCATGGAAAAACCCGGTCCAATGTAAATTTTTCACGTCGGGCCTGATAACAATGTCCGCTTCCAACAATTCGTACTTTTCCAGCTTAATGGATGTTATTTCAGATGCTCTATAGTAAATATCTTTCACCGTTTTCAATTCATCATCAGTGCGCAAGTCACGATCGACAGCCACGGCAATTACAATGTCAGCGCCTTCCCGCTTCGCAATACTGACTGGTGTCATACTGATGATACCGCCGTCAGAAAGTAGTCTTTTCCCATCTATTACGGGTTCTATAACCCCGGGGACAGAGCAACTCGCCGTCACAGCCTGCCTAAGAAATCCTTCAGAGAAAACAACTTGATCGCCGGTAATCAGGTCTGTCGCCACGGCACGAAATGGTATAAGGGTATTCTGGATTAATACGTCCGGGATAAAATAGTCAATCATGGACTGGAAATCATCGGTTGAAAGTATACCGGGTTTGAACAACATCTGGATGACATAGAACTGATTTTTTAAAAAGCTCTGAATCTTCTGCGTCAGATCTTCCTGTTTCCCACTATATGCATCTGACATGGTTTTTATAGCCGAAGATTTAAATTCTTCACTGTTTATATAATCGTGTACTTTTCGCTCCAGTTCATCAGCTGATAAGCCACAGGCGTAAGCCCCTCCCACCAAAGCACCAATACTTGTTCCGGCAATAACATCGACAGGAATACCTTCCTGTTCAAAAACTCTTAATACACCAATATGGCAGAGCCCGCGGGCCCCCCCGCCTCCAAGTGCAAGACCAATGCGCTTTCGCTTCAATCTCATTTTCCGATTATTTATTTCGTCTTTTGCGCGGGTTTAGATTGCTGCATGCGCAGTTTTGCTCTCATTTTCAGACTTTTCTTTCTTCTGCGCCGCTTACGGTCAAGCTCTTTCATCCGCTCAATTTTCTTATGCCCTCCCATGCTGCCTCCTTGTGATAATTTTACGCCTGTAAGATCGTTGCGAGGATAGGGCAAGAACGCCTGTGTGTCAAGTCCTAAGGATGACTGTTTAAGGAGGTGTCAGTTTTGAGGTTTTATCCGATTTTCTTGTTGATTCTGATCCGGGTTAGATTGCCCATGGTGTTCCGGTATTATATGTCTTCTTTTTAACTCTTCCAGCCATTTATCCCGGTAGAAATAAGCAATAGCGATGAGAAGGCAGCTTACGCCGGCGATGAACAAGAGTTCCATGTATTGATCATTCCGGGCGTAACTCCCACTTACGGAAAGTAGGACAGTCCCTAGTAAGCGCCCGGTTGTCGAAATGCCCAAAAAATGCCATGTCGTCATGTGGCTTGCGCCCATGATGTAGCAGAGATAATCCTTGGGAAAACCGGGTATGAGAAACAAGAGAAAAGAAACAAACAGCCCGCGATGCTCCAGAAAGTAATCGTATTTCTCAATAACAGCAGTACTTACAACCTTTTCCACAAGGGGCAGACCAAAAAACCTGGCCAAGACGAAGGCTATCCAGGAACTGATCGTAAGCCCGATAGTGGAGTAAATCGTACCCAGAACAGGACCGTATAGATACCCGCCGATAAGGCCGGTGACTTCACCGGGTATCGGGGCTGCGACAACCTGCAAAATCTGAAGAGAAATGAAGACAAGTTGATCATATGGGTGAAAGGAGTTAACGAATTCGATCACTCTTCGCCTGCTTGAAAAAAGGACATACAGGTCAAAGTGGATAAAGAAATAGGTTGAGAGAATGATGAGCAGGAGCAGAATTAGGATTCTAAAGGCAAGACGTCCATTCATTAAAGAATGATCCAGGTGTTCCGTTCATTCTTTCTTATCTTCGATCTTCTTTGATTCTGAGATATTTCCCGATTTCTCTTCCGGCTCCGACATAGCCTTTTTAAAGCCTTTTATGGCCCTGCCAAGGGAATTTCCCAGTTCAGGAAGTTTACCCGGCCCAAAGATAATCAGGACAATCACCAATATCACCAGAAGATGCATTGGTTGAAATAGACCTTCGAACATGGTCTTTGCCTCCTATAGAGTTAAATAACTCTATTATAAATTTTTTCTCACAAATACAATTGTATACTTATTAATGTTGTATTTACTCATACTTCTCACTGAATGTCCAGAATTATTCACAAGCCCTCAAAATGGCAATATTTACACTGTCAATCATTTATTTTCGAAATTTTGTATCTAACTTTTTCAGTTCTTCGTCTATCGCCTCAATTTCTTTAGGATCCTTCGTGTAATCTCGTAAAGTATTTAAATATGCATATGAGGCCTCGATATCGCCGATATTCCGAGTTAACATAGCAGGGAGGATTCGTACAATAGGAGGGGCATACGGCGCCTTTGCCGCTTTGAGGGCGTAATGGTATGCAAGGTTATTGTCCTTAAATCTCAACTTCGCCACGTAAGAGGCCTGCCAGGGAAGTTTCCAATCATCGGGGAATTTTTCCCGCGACTCATCTAAATAACCGAAAATCAAGCGTCCGTCGGCATCCGTTCTGTAACTCATAAAGTATACGGCAAAGAAGAAGGGACCTTTATTATACGGATCAAGTCCTGTTATTACCCGCATGTAGGATAATAATCCTTTATAGTTCCACTCATAACAATCAACAGGGGCAGCAGCCAGGAGATAGAGCGAAAGTAGCAGGCTGACAAATCTTTCCTGATCAACTGATACGAACCTCATCCATTCCAGGTTCAGTTTGGGAACTACCCTGTAGTGATCTTTGATTTCCCTTCCCTTCCATCCCAGATTTACAAGAAAAGCATGACCGACAAGCAGAATCACGAGCAAGCAGGGTAAAAGAATCTTTTTGATAAAGTCCCTTATCGCAGACATTTAAAAATCCCTCTTTCTGATATCAATCGAGAGTATGAGAAAGAGAACGGCCAGGTATACGCCGGCATAACCAGCGGGAAAAATGATATCAGACCAGGAGACAGGCCCCAGCTCCAGTACAGCCGCCTGGGCATTAAAAAAACTTAAGGAAGGAAAGAGATAATAGAAAACCTTAAGGACAGGAACCCATGCCTGGGCCATCTGCATTGCTATGTCAACCATCTTCTTTGTACTATGTCCTATAATATAAAAACCGGCCACCCCGAGAATGATTGACGGCAGGGATCGTAAACCAAGTGTAATCGTCAGGGCAGCCATGATGATAATGATCTGTTCCAGGGCGGTGAGAATATAGTGGACAGCAAGGGGTTTTACAGAACCTACTCCCAATGCTACAGCACCCGTAAAAGATATAACGATGATCCCCACTGATATGAGTGAGAAGGCAATGAACTTGCCTAAAATATATTCATACCGAGACAATGGTTTTGTAACCACCATGTAAATTGCCTTTGAATCAATTTCTCGATACAACGAACTTACAACGAGGAGCACAATGAATGCAGTTGCCGCCAATGTGGTAAGCGCAATATATGAACGGTTAAAGGCTTCTGCTCCTCCAACTATCGTGGTTTCACGCATGAAAAATGAAAGAGCGATCACGGCAAACATCAATGGTACAAATCCCCAGAATAATCTATCCCTCCTCACCTCTTGAAGCGTGTACAGTGATATAATACCTATTCTGCTCATATATTATCTGCCACAGTTTTACGATGCCTGATTTGAACGTATCACCTGAAGGAAGGCGTCCTCAAGTGAGCGCCCGCTGAACGACCTAAGTTTTTCCGGTGTTCCGTCAAAGGTCTTTTTACCCTCATGGATAACAACCAGTCTGTCGGCCACTTCCTCAAGATCCGTCAATATATGGGAAGAAAAGAATAAAGTCTTCACCTTGTTGCGGAGAATGCCAAAAGCATCCTTCACGATCACCCTTGCCCCGGGATCGAGTCCGCTCAAAGGTTCATCGAGGATGACGATTCCCGTATCGGGTAACATGACAGCCAGTAAGCCGAGCTTCTGACGCATGCCTTTTGAATATGTTCTTATCGGTTGTGACAGCGCATTTTTTTGCAGCTCAAGCGTATCTGCAAATGCATCAACCTCCTCCTTATTGAATCCTCTGCCGTAAAGACGGAGCATATAAGAAACGAAGTCGTATCCGGTAAGGTAAAGGGGGGGAGAAAAATCCTCAGGAAGAAAGGATATGTTTGATTTTGCCTCCCGGTCATTAACCGCGTGATTATTTATCAAAACCTCTCCATCAAAGTTAACGATAAGTCCCACAATCGTCTTTAGCAATGTCGTTTTCCCCGCGCCATTGAGACCTACAAGACCAACGGATTGTCCCGTCTGGATATTCAAATCGATCTCCGACAGGGCTTTAAACTTCCCGTACAGTTTGGACAATCCTTTAATTGTAATGGACATACGCAAGTATATATAAATGTTTGATAGGAAAATTAGTTTCCGATGTTTATCTGAATAGAACCCGCCTGTTTCGACTTTTTATGTAAAAAAAATGACCTTGTCAAGTTTTGTAATATATATCTAATCTTCTTGTCTTAATATTTTTGTTGTTATATAAACTGCGTAACCGGATAATATAATGCCTGCCTTGCGGGAAGAAAATCTTGATGACCAACGGAGATACAAAATGACTGATCAGAAAATTCTTGACGAAAGATGTATAAATACCATACGTTTCCTGTCGGCTGATGCTGTGGAGAAGGCAAAATCAGGGCACCCCGGTATGCCCATGGGCGCGGCGGCAATGGCCTATACCCTCTGGACGAGACACCTGAAACACAATCCCGCGAATCCCCGGTGGGCCGATCGGGATCGCTTTATTCTTTCGGCAGGGCATGGATCCATGCTCCTGTATACCCTGCTCCATCTTACCGGCTACGACCTGTCTCTCGCTGATCTGGAGTCATTCCGCCAATGGGGAAGCAAAACACCCGGCCATCCGGAACGTGATTGCGACTGCGGTGTAGAGGTGACCACAGGGCCGCTCGGCCAAGGTCTCAGCAATGCCGTGGGTATGGCCATCACGGAGGCTCATCTTGAAGCATGGTATAATCGACCCGGTCACAAGATCATCGACCACTTCACCTATGTATTTGCCAGTGACGGCGACCTGATGGAGGGTGTCGCATCTGAATCATGCTCTCTCGCCGGGCACCTTGCTCTCGGCAAACTCATTGTCCTCTATGACGACAACCGCATTTCTCTCGCTGGATCGACATCACTTTCTTTTACGGAAGACGCCGGAAAAAGGTTTGAGGCTTACGGATGGCATGTGGCGCATGTGGAAGACGGAAATGACGTTGCCTCAATTGATCGTGCCTTAAAGGATGCAAAGACGGAAACGACCCGCCCTTCAATTATTTTTGTACATACCACCATCGGTTATGGAGCGCCTCATAAGCAGGGAACATTTGAAGCCCACGGTTCACCCCTCGGTGCAGAGGAACTGCTGGCAGCAAAGAATTATCTCAACTGGCCTTCTGAACCCGCATTCTCCATCCCCGACGATGTCCTTTCCTTTCTTCGTAAATCGGTCGAACACGGCCGCGTCTGGGAGGCCGAATGGGAACAGACTTTCAACAGGTATCGCGATGGATTCCCTGATTTGGCTCTCGAATTCACGAGCATCATGGAAGGGAAGCTCCCCGACGGATGGGAACGGCAGATGCCGCAATTTCCTGACGGTTCCAAAGATATAGCGACCCGCAAGGCATCGGAAACCGTCATGCAGACTCTTGCCCATCTTTTGCCGGAGCTTATGGGAGGCTCAGCCGACCTTAATCCATCCACCTTTACCTGGCTCAAGGGGTTCGGTGATTTTCAGAAACCTGATCCGGCGCATGGGGACGTGCAGGGCGCTGTCGGCGGCGAATGGGGTTATAGAGGACGCAATGTACATTTTGGCGTACGGGAACACGCCATGGGCGCCATTGCTGTCGGAATGGCCATCCATGGAGGGTTCATTCCCTATACGGCTACATTCTTAACGTTCTCCGATTATATGCGGCCGCCCATGCGCCTGGCGTCCCTCATGGGGCTCCGGGTCATTTTTGTCTTTACCCATGACAGTATCGGCCTTGGGGAAGACGGTCCAACGCATCAACCCATAGAACAGATAATGAGTTTGCGCGCCGTACCCAATTTAACCGTTATCCGTCCCGCCGACGCCAATGAAACCGTAGAGGCATGGAAGGCGGCACTCCTCAATCAACGCGGTCCTACTGCTCTGATTTTCACCCGCCAGAATCTTCCCGTCTTGAGCCGGGCAGAATTTTCACCGGCAAGCTGCCTCCAACAAGGAGGATACGTACTCTGGGATTCCGCACACGGCAAGCCGGATATAATCTTGATCGGCACAGGATCGGAAGTATCGATAGTGCTGGAAGCTGGTAAAAAACTATCCTCAGAAGGCTTAAAGGTAAGAATTGTCTCTCTACCGAGCTGGGAAATTTTTGACGGTCAGCCGGCAGAATATCGTAACCATGTAATCCCTCCCGATGTCAGGGCCAGGATCGCGGTGGAAGCCGGCATTAAACTGGGCTGGGAGCATTATGTGGGGCTTGATGGAGCGGTTGTAGGATTGGATAGATTTGGTGCAAGTGCACCGTATAAGGTTCTCTATGAGAAATTCGGTATTACAACCGAGCATGTAGTCCAGCTTGCAAAGGCATTAGTAAAGTGAGAAATTCTACCCGATTATTTTTTCGGGAAGCCTGCCGCCTGCCGGGATATTCATTTCTGGAGTGGCTGCACGGCTATATTTACGGACGCTGGCCCTATCTGTATATCGGTATTGGAAAGGGGACTCATCCATTAAACCGCCTCTTCGGGAAACCATTACGATTGCTGGCCTGTCTGCTGCTGCCGGAACTGGGCAATAAAAGAGCATTTGCCGAGGGGTACCACGGAAAGGTCATGCCGCTGGAAGCGGCAACTAGACTGATCTCAGTCAACGAAGATGTTCGTCTGACCGATCTGGAAAAGATTATTCCCTATACCAGCGCGAGAGATATCATTCTACAAAACCCCGATCACTTAGCTGTTCTCGAATGTCCGTGCCGCGCCTATCATCCAAATCCCTGCTTACCCCTTGATGTATGCCTTATCGTCGGCGAGCCGTTTGCCGGTTTCATCATCGAACACCACCCGCGCCGTTCCCGCCGGATCACAACAGAAGAAGGAATGAAAATCCTGCGGGAAGAGCATAAACGCGGCCATGTGCACCACGCCTTTTTCAAGGATGCCATGTTGAACCGCTTCTACGCGATCTGCAACTGCTGCAAGTGTTGTTGCGGGGCGATGAATGCCTACCACAACGGCATACCGATGATTGCCTCCTCCGGCTATGTCTGCCGTGTTGTTTCAGATCTCTGTGCGGGGTGTGAAAACTGTGTAGGTTTCTGTCAGTTCGGCGCTCTTTCAATTACAGACGGTATCGTTTCTGTTGATACCGGCATCTGTATGGGTTGCGGCGTGTGCATTTCCAAGTGCCCACAGGAGGCCATTTTTCTCTCACGTGATCCATCAAAAGGTGATCCCCTAGAGATCCACAGACTCATTGCCGAAGCAAATGAGATGAAATAAGGAGAGGACATAGACGAAGAACATAATAGGACCTTTCACAATTAATAGATTGCAAGTTTTGGCGGAACCCTCTTGAAAGGTAATAAATATGAAAATTTCAATCCGTTATCGTTTAATTTACCAAACAATATTGCCGGTTATTCTGCTCGGTCTTGCCTGGCCATTAACGAGTTACTCATCAACCCTCTATGAACGGTCACTTTTCAAGCTCGAAAAGAACCTTCAGACTGTATCTCCCGATGATTTTACATTTATCGTAATGGGCGACAGCAGGGATAATGAAGAGGTCTTTAAGAAAATCCTTATTTCTGCGGATAAACTAAGGCCTCTTTTCATCCTGCACGGCGGCGATACGGTCTTCACAGGCAGGGAGAAAAAGTTTAATCACTTTCTCAATATAGTGGAAACCAATCTACCTGAGACGCCAATTTTTGTCGTTATCGGCAATCACGAACTCACAAATAATATTAAAATGCCGCATGGCAAGGCAATTTTTCAGGAAAAGATAGGTCCGCTGAATTATGTTCTGGATATTAGAAAACTGGGGATAAAAATTGTGGCCTTGGACAACTCCCTGTATGAGCTGACCCCGGCACAATTGAAATATCTGGAAGAGCAGCTGACATCTCCAAGAAAATATAAATTCGTCATCATGCACATACCGCCGGAAACTCAAAAATGGCAGCACAATCATTTATTTTCAAAAGGGGCGGACAAGCTCATGCAGATCATGGCGGAGAAAAAAGTATCAGTGGCCTTTTTCAGCCACCTGCACCTCTATGCCCAGGATGAGATCAAGGGTGTGAAATACATAATCACGGGGGGCGCTGCTGCTCCACTTCATTCAAATATCGCTTTCGGTGAGCATTTTTATCATTACATCGTTGTCAGGGTAAAAAACGGAAAAGTAGCAACCGAGGTTGTTCGAATTCAATCAGAAGCACAGAAAGCCGCTGAAGGGACAAGATAATGGGGGATTATTATGGGTGATAATCAAGACACGACTGGGAATATCCCGAATAGCCTGATCCACGAGAAGAGTCCTTACCTGCTTCAGCATGCATATAACCCTGTTGAATGGTACCCATGGTGCGCGGAGGCATTTGAGAAGGCACGTAAAGAAAATAAACCAATTTTTCTTTCCATAGGGTATTCCACCTGTCACTGGTGCCATGTCATGGCCCATGAGTCCTTCGAGGATGCCGATGTCGCCAGGCTTTTAAACGAGGTCTTTGTTTGCATTAAGGTCGATCGCGAGGAACGGCCCGATATTGACAAGGTTTACATGCAGGCATGCCAGACAATGACAGGCTCCGGAGGATGGCCGCTGACCATTGTGATGACCCCGGAGATGCAGCCTTTCTTTGCGGCGACATACATCCCCCGGGAGAGCCGATTTGAAAGAATCGGCATGCTGGATATAATCCCGAAAATCAAGGAGGTATGGGAGGACCGACGCGATGACATTTTAAAGTCGGCTGGGCAGATCGTGGCCGCATTGAGGCAGAAGGAGCCGGACTCAGGGGGCGAAGCCGTTTCGAAAGATATTCTCGATAAGGCATATGAAGAGCTGAAAGGAATGTTTGACGACAAATGGGGCGGATTTGGTCCCGCGCCCAAATTTCCCATGCCCCATCAAATCCTGTATCTTCTTCGCTACGGGAAATGGAGCGGCAAAAAGAAGGCATGGGAGATGGCGGTACAGACCTTGCGCGCCATGCGCTGCGGAGGCATTTATGACCATGTGGGTTTTGGCTTCCACCGGTACAGTACCGATGAGAAATGGCTGGTACCACATTTCGAAAAGATGCTTTACGATCAAGCCATGCTGGCTATGGCCTACACAGAGGCTTATCAGGCAACGGGAGAAGAATTATTTA
>DASPQI010000385.1:0-6644 GCA_035625045.1 Syntrophales bacterium
GCTTTATCCAAAGCGAATTCCAGAGTTTCCGTTTTATCTTTTACAGTTCGTTTAATTGTAATTGTAGTATCAGTGGTCTCGCTAACAATGCCGGTAAAACTAACATTGGTTTCTTTGGTTGCTTTAACTGCAGCGGGTTTAGGTGTTTCTGTTTTCATGGTCATTATTGAAGATTTGTTTGGAGGAATTACCGCCATAATGAACACAAAAACAAATACTGCACTTAACGTGATCAAACGGTTCATGTTGAATAAACTCTTACTTCTGCTCTGCCAACGATACTGTATTTAGGAATGACAAGGGCAATTTTCTTGCGGGAATTGATTGCCTTAGATTTCATATTACAATTCATTTGAAGAATAGTTTTTAATTCGCAAGAACTGTACCCGAAACGGCCAAGTAAATAAATTTATAAATATCAAATGCTTATCACTATAGCATTCTTATTGGTGATTGATTTTAGCAAAAAGTGGATAAAATGTATCCATTTTGAGGTATCCAGTTGTTTAAATAATATCCAGGCTAGCCCGCAAACTTTATTCATTGGTTTTTTGAGATGGGGTCAGAATCAATAAAGTGTTTATTTGTGATGCTGGAAAAGTTATGAGATCATATCAAGAGAAGGACAACATCTTGCAACACTCAAGCAATCAAATTCAGTATTGAGCCGGGGGTAACGGATGATGCTGCATCTGCGGAATTAGGCTGCAGCATGTTGAGAAGAGACTGTTCCAGATCAGGATTTGTCTGAGAAAGATTTGACTGCTCCATAGCTGCCAGGAGATTCGATGCAATGTCGGAAGATTCTGCAGATTGTGAAGATAAGTTTGGAGTCGCGGCAGTTTTCTCAGATCCCGTGGATTGAGAAGAGGAAGCAGGCGACGTGTCTGCAGTGTCAACGGAAGTAGATGAGGTCCCAGCAAGGAGAGATTCAGCAAGTTGAGGATTGGGTTCAAATAGATTGGTCTTCGCTATCGCATTCAGCTTTGCAGAAGCTTCCAGAATGCTTGCAAAATTTTGTGAGGAATTTGAATTAAACAACGACTGAGTGATGCTCCTCCGGCAAAGCCGGAGGCTTCAAATATATGAACCGCTCAAAGCGGATTAAATTGTTGAACCACCTGAAGGTGGTTATTCCTCAAACATACGCAGATGATCCAGGCGACGGTCTTCCTGCTCCTGTGCCCTGATGTACTCCCTGATGGTCGCTTCACCTATGCCAGCTGTGGAAATATAATACCCTCTGGCCCAAAAATGCTGGCCAGTAAAATTCTTGCGATGACCCATTGCAGTCAAGAATGACGGTACGGCCTAGTCATGGGGAAGTAATAGTAATGGCCAGCGTGGCAACGGAACTGGCTTACCCTGGACTGATAGTAATACCCCTGTGCAGGTGAGTGGATTGTCAAGCGTCACAGGCATTTCAGCAGGTAATAACCATGCTATTGCCCTGAGCGGCGGCACGATCTGGACATGGGGAGGTAATGGTAATGGCCAGCTTGATAATGGAACCATTATACCTGGAACCGATAGTAATACCCCTGCGCAGGTGAGCGGAGTTTCGAGTGTTACAGCATTTGCTGAAGGTCAGGGAGACACTATTGCCCTATAGAATGGTAGCTCAGTCTGGACATGGGGAAATAACAGTAATGGTCAGCTAGGAGATGGGACTACAATCAGTAGATCGACACTCGAACAGGTACTGTAGCCATTATTACGCTATTTCCTGTTTTCTCTCGACATTTGAAATAATTTTTCTCGATAGATGTATACCACCAAATAAATAATGACTACGATTCCCAAAATTATGAAGAGAAGTACGATCCGCATTGCTCTGACACTATCTCCGGTCAAGGAGAGCAAAATAGTTCCAAATAACCTGCCGATAGTCGAAACGCCTATAAACGTCCAGATATTCATCTGGCTTAAACCCAATATATAACAGAGCGCGGCCTTAGGGAAACCGGGAATCAGAAAAAGGATAAAGGAAACTAAAGGACCCCGCGCTACTATGAAGTGATCGTACTTGTCCATAATTGAAGGGTTTACTACCCTTCTTACAAGCGGTAATCCATACCTGCGCGAGAGAAGAAAGGCCAGCCATGAACCGATACTGAAGCCTATCGTGGAATAAACCGTCCCGACTATGGGGCCATAGAGATAGCCGCCGACGAATCCGGATATTTCGGCAGGTATCGCGCCTGCAACCAATACCTGGAATATTTGAATTACAATAAAAACAATATCATCGTATGGATGAAAAGATTCAATAAAAGCAATCAGTTTTTGATTATAATATGAGAAGTAAGCATAATAATTATAGTGGAAAAAAAGTTTGATTCCCACAGCAAGAATCAGGATTAGAAGCAGAATATTGAGGATACGACGGCTATTCAAGATGTTATTTCGATCCATTGTTTACTGTTTTTACCATAATTTGATCCAGTGTTGTGACTCATATATTATCGGCATATTGACCGAATCTAATAAGACCGTCTATTTTTTCTTATTCTTTTTGTCTTTGCTTACTTTCTTGCAGGGGTAGGTATCCTGTATATAATTAACGGCAGTCATGGTAAAATCCTCACGCAATCGTCGTTTATTATCTTCCGCATATTTAACAAATCCTGAAATAAGCTGGGGACGTGAAACCTCCTTCGGCACACATGCCCTTAATATAGGAGTCCCATCTGCTTCATAATAATAGAGTATGTTCTGTATAACCATGAATGCACCCCGGCATAGTTCTGAATCACTGGTAGCAGGTGATGATTTTTTTGTTCCTTTCTGCTCATAATCTTTTAAGAAGCCTTTACACGCTAAAAGTATCTCTAATGTAGATTCCGCGAAACACGGTGTAACATATAGCAGGCTTATAACTATGATTGATAGGATCTTTTTCATTTTATTTCCTCATTTCACCATGCACCGGTTAATAAAATAAATTACTCTTCAAATACAACGCCCCGTCATTTTTTCATGAGCGCCCGCTCTACTGACTCAAACCGCGCTTTCAACTTACATTATTGCTTTTCAGGAAATGACTTTTTCTTTTCTTTTAAATTCATATCAACTTCTTTTATCTGTCCTATTTTCTTTTCGAGCTCCTTCACATGCTGATCGAGCGTCTCAATCTGTTTTTGCTGCGAAGAAATCCTGTTACCCTTGCTTATAACCTCCTGTTCGAGCGCCTCAATCTGCTTTTGCTGTGTAAAAATCTTATCACCCTTACTTAAAATCTGCTGTTCCAGAGTCTCGATCTGATTTTGCTTCGTAATAATCTTATTACCCTTGCTTATGACCTCCTGTTCGAGGGTCTCAATCTGATTTTGCTGTGTAACAATCAGATCACCTTTACTTTTAACCTCTTCCTGTAGCGTCTCAATCTGTTTTTGCTGTGTAACGCTGGTGACCTCGTTAATGAGAGATGTCTTTCTGATGACCTCGTTGATAAGAGATATCATAACCTCACTGTCCTGCCTGTACTCGTTCTCCGGATAATCCTTCACGAGTTTCTGGAAGTATTCCAGAGATTTCTGATAATCTTTTTGCTGATTTTTTGGAAACGCGTAAATAACACCCATTTCGTAAAGAACCCTGGCACCTTCTGCAGGGTATTGCGCGATAATCTGCTCATATTTGCTCAGCGATGCCTTATAGTTGCCCTGACTCAAAAAATCATTTGCCTCTTTGAAGGCCGGCCTAGAGTGACTACATCCGTACATCAGAACTGGTGTTATCATGACATAGGCAAAGACAAAGAAAAGATGCACCCTTTGCCTGCTTTGCTTTATACCCATATGCGCCCTCCATGCGCGTTTAATAATATGGTTGATAATCGTGGGAATAAGTTCTGTTTCACTTACCGGTCTGTCCGCGGGATATGTATCATATTCTAACTTAGAATTCTGCGGTTTTTTTTAATCAATAAAAAAGGCGGATTTTAAGCCCGCCTTTTCGCTACAAAATAAAATTTTTTATCTCTATCTCATTTTCTTTCTGTCTTGCACTTCTCTGTACTTCAAAGCTTCTTTAAGCTGTATGACAGCTTTTTCGCAGTCTGCGATGGCAGCTGCCTTGTGACCGCCGAAATCATGGGGTGCCGCTCTCATGTAAGCTATGGCGTCATCAATGGCATGAATAGCTTTTACAATCCGGGGATGAGCTGCTTTTTCACCCGCCATCGTGGGCTCCGCTTTTATGGGAGCCGATGTGACAAGAAAGGCAGATAATGCAACGATTGCCGCACACATCATGATTGAAACAGAACGCTTTTTCATACATACCTACATTTCGTTTTTTATTTGAACTACAAATTAGTTGATTTTCAATTCAGCAAAATCCATTCCAAACAAAAGTATTTGAAATTTATTATTTAAAACAATAAGTTGTTAAAATACCTCAGGTGTATAAAGCATCCCCATTGAGGAAGTTTTCCTCCTCCATTTGGGGAATGCCTCCACACTATCTAGTTCAACCGAACACACGGCGACTATTGACTGCTTATAGCCAACTCATCCAAAAAATCAAATATGACCCGCTGAAATTCAATCAGGTTATCGGTGTGGAGAGGATGGGTGGCCATCGGCAATTCGACGAATCTGCCCAGAGGGATCATGCGGGTCATCTCCTTGGCAACCTCATTGCCCATAACCCGACTTTCTTTACCCCGGATTATAAGGGATGGACATTTGATATTCCCAAGGCATGGCCGCAAATCATAATTGTCAAAATGTGAAAGGACTTCCCGGTCGTACCAGCGGCGGTACTTGCCGTCATCTTCCTGTATCAAGGCGAATGAGGCGATCTCATGAAGCATTTGCTGAGCAGCATAGGGGCTGTTTTTCTGAACCTCCTTGATATATTCATCAACTGATTCGTAAAATGCCGGCAGCTCTTCATAGAGATTGAGAAGGTACTTCTTGTTCTATTCCGGCGGGCAGGGCTCAATATCGGCATGAATGAGACCGGATACCTTTTCAGGCCGGAGGGAGGCATAGTGGGTTGCATGCAAGGCTCCCATCGAGTGCCCCATCAGGATGATACCGGTCAACCGAAGGTTGTTGATCAGCCTGTCCAAATCAGCCACATAATCATCACACCGGTATGCTGGCGGTACAGCCCAATCGCTCAAACCATGGCCTCTTTGATCCAGAGCGATTATCCGCCATCGATCTGCCGCAGATCGGGAAAAATGATCCCAAATATGTGCAGTGTCTCCTATGCCGTAGAGCAGGACCATGGACCGGGCTTGATCGCGCCCCCACTCCAGATAATGAAGCCGCAAGCTGTCTGTCTGTATGAACTTGTCTTCAGGCTGCTTCCTCATAGTGGAGACTTCCAGCGCCATGCTTATCGGAAAGTGGAAAAAAAAATTGACTTCTCAAACTATTATCACATCTTTAGTACGACTTCTGCAGTTTTTTAATGCCATGCACTGAAGTTACGACATAAAATGGCAGAATTTTAGCCTCATATGTGGTACACGTTTTGGGAGCAGGTTAATTGATGAAGATCAGCGAGATAAAAGTAAAGAGTATCCTGTCTAAATCCCAGGTCTATGATTATGCTTTGAACCCTTATGTCGGCTGCGGGCACAACTGTATCTATTGCTATGCAAAATTTATGAAGAGGTTTACGGGACACAAGGAGAAATGGGGTGAGTTTGTGGATGTAAAAATAAATGCCCCTGAGCTTTTAGCCCATGAGGTGAAAAAGAAAAAGACCGGGAGAGTATGGATAAGCGGGGTGTGTGATCCCTATCAGCCCCTGGAGGAAAAGTATATGATCACAAAGAGATGCCTTGACATCCTCGTGGAAAATGATTGGCCTTTGACAGTTCAGACCAAATCCACTCTTGTCTTGAGGGATATCGAGACGCTGAAGAGGGCAAATGATAGCGAGGTCGGATTTACCATAACCACGGCAGACGAGAAGATAAGGAAGATCTTTGAACCCGGTGCGTCATCGGTAAGTAAAAGGATTGAGACATTGGCGGCTCTTCATTCCAAAGGGATCAGAACTTTTGCCATGGTAGCCCCGATCCTTCCAGGCGCAGAAGGGCTGGTTAGGGAACTTAAGGGTAAAGTGAATTATGTGATTCTTGACAGGCTAAATTATCATTATGCGGATCGGGTATACAAAAGGCAAGGGCTGTTATTCGCCAGTGAAGACAGCTTCTTTTCGCAAAAAGGCGAAGAGTTGAGGGAGGCATTTGAAAAAGAAGGGATCCCCTGTCAGGTCGTATTTACAATATAGGAAAGAGACATATAAAGATTATCGTTCCTTGGCTGCGAACTCAACGACCTTCTTCTCAGTCTCTTCGATTTGAACTTGAGGTGCATCGCCCATACGACATATGCCGTTAAGAATTCCGCCCTTCATCACGGCCATCCTTCTTGTCACAACATCCCCGGAAATACATCCTGTTTCCTTGACTTCAACGACTCCGCCTACATTCACGCGGCCCTCGATCTTGCCGGCAATTGAGAGGCGGTTAGCGAAGATGTTGCCTTTAACGTAGGATTTCTCGCCGAGGATAACTTTTTCTCCATATACATCCCCGGTGAAAGTTCCCTCAATGAGGATCGTTCCCGTAGAACCAACCTCTCCCGTTACCTTTGAATTCTTCCCAATAATCAGGT
>DASPQI010000386.1:0-3183 GCA_035625045.1 Syntrophales bacterium
AGAGTACTGAGTATGCTTAAGAAAAAACATTCGACCAGCAAACATCTGCCAAGAGGGTTAGAAATACTCTACGAAGATAGAGATATCCTGGTGGTAGATAAGCCTGCAGGGCTATTGACAGTGGGGACGGAGACTAATAAGTTCAAGACAGCCTACTACATTCTAACCGATTATGTACGCAAAGGCTGTGTAAAGTCGCGAAACCGAATTTTCATTGTTCATAGGCTGGATCAGTTGGCATCCGGCGTACTGATATTTGCAAAAAATGAAGAAGCTAAGTTACATTTGCAGGCTCAGTGGAAAGGCACGGAAAAGAAATATGTTGCGGTGGTTCATGGTCAGATGCCTCAAAAAGAGGGAATGATTACCTCCTACCTGTCTGAGAACAAGGCTCATGTCGTCTATTCCACAACGGATATCACAAAAGGCAAACTGGCACATAGTGCTTATAAGGTGCTTAAAGAGACCAAGCAGTTTAGTCTGCTGGAGATTCATCTTTTGACCGGCAGGAAGAATCAGATACGTGTCCATATGGCTGATCAGGGATATCCGATCGTAGGCGATCGTAAATATGGCAAAACCAGGGATGGGTACAGGCGTTTAGCGCTTCATTCCAAATCGATTTGCTTCAAACACCCCACCAGCGGCGAGGAGATGACTTTTGAAACCAAAGTGCCAAATTATTTTAATAAGCTGATTGGCAATATCCAGGGTAGATTATATTAAAAAAGGTTTCGGTGTCAGAAATCTTTGAAGAAAAAGGAGCTGGGGATCAACCCTTCGAAGTTCGATTAACCGCAAAGAGGTGTCATCCATCAAAAAGTGGGCCCATTTTAGCAACCTTTCAGATCATCGAACATGAGATTCGAAGGGGAGAGGCTATGGCAGGAAATTTAAAGAAATCAAAGACAGGATGATTGAAGAGGAAATCAAAAGAGAATCCCGCTGAGGAATAAAACCTAAGAATTAGGGCGTCGCGTCTACAGGGTTGACAGAAGCATGAGCAGACGGAGCTGAGATCGTGACCCCTTGGACCCTTGAACCCTTTTGGGATAAAGATCGAACGAAAGGCGAGGGTTTTGCTCTCTGAATGTGACCATAAGATGATCTCTAAAAAGAATCAGGCACCCCCGGACATTATTGTTGTGGGGGGAGGTGCTGCCGGCATGATGGCAGCGGGGCGCGCAGCGGAGCGGGGCGCGAAAGTAATACTCGTTGAAAAGACACACCGTCTGGGGAACAAATTGCTCCTGACGGGCGGTGGCCGGTGCAACATCACCAACAAGGCTGGCCTGAAGGAATTCATTCAGGCCTTTGGGAAGAATGGCAAATTTCTTTATCGGGCATTCACCGTATTTTCGAACCGAGATTTGATCCGTTTCTTCAGTTCCCGTGGACTGGAGATGAGGGTGGACCCTGACGGGAAGGTCTTCCCCGGCGATCATCGTGCTGAAAGCGTGCTTGCCGTATTGCGTCAATATATAGATGACCACCACGTTCGTATCCTTCACAATACCGTCGTAGCAGAACTTATTTTTCAGTCCGGAGAAAGCTTATGCATCGGCGGCGTGAGATGTGGCGGCCACGGCGTGTTGAATGCCGAAAAAGTAATTGTTGCCGCGGGCGGCATGTCGTATCCGAAGACGGGATCTTCCGGCGACGGATACAAGCTGGCAAGACAGTGCGGACATTCCATTGTGCCGCTGAGGCCAGGTCTGGTCGCACTTGAGTCGGACGAGCCATTTCTTAAGAAATTGCAGGGGATAACGCTTAAAGACATTTCGGTTTCCGTGTGGGTGGCCGGAAAAAAGAAGGCTTCAGAGAAGGGTGACATTCTGTTCACACACTTTGGCGTATCAGGCCCAACCGTGCTTATTCTTAGCGGGATCGTTGTCGATGCGCTGGCTGCTGGCAGCCCTGTCGCCCTTTCACTGCAATTAAGGCCGGCTGATACAGCTCAAGAACTTGACCCTATCCTTCAACGGGAGTTTGAGTCCTCCGGGACAAAAACCCTTTCACAGTATTTGAAACAGGCTCTGCCAGAATCGGTCGCGCTGCTCTTTGAACGCCGGTGCGCCGTCGAGCCGGGTAAGCGATGTAGTAAAATCAGCCGGGAGGAGCGGAAAAGAATCGTCTTATGTTTTACAGATTTCAGAATAAATATAACAAAACCGAGGCCCATCGAAGAGGCGACCATCACGCGGGGGGGAGTATCTCTGGAAGAAATAAATCCCCAGACAATGGAGTCGCGGATAGTGCATGGTTTATTCTTTTGCGGCGAGATGATGGATGTGGATGGAGTGACTGGAGGGTATAACCTGCAGGCTGCATTTTCTACCGGATATCTCGCCGGAGAATCGGCAGTCAGAGCAGAGGACAAGTAGGAGTCTTCGGGTCTTCGGGGCCAGGCTTGGGATATTGCGATTGGGTGGCCTCCATAAAAAAGTTGGCCATCCCAAATGCAGAATGCGAATTGCGGAATGCGCCCGCCTTGATGAGACATCGGCGAGGCAGGGATTGCGGAATGGGGGAGGAAGGCTATTCATCTGCCCTGTGCTGTTGGCATAGAATGCTTCTTATAGCTTTGACTCGATCCCTTCCTTTCTTTTTCCGAAAACATGCTCATAACTTAATTAGCTTTTTTTAAGATTACTGTCTTGCTAAGAAGCACTTTCGGCCCTTCCACGGGTTTAAATCCGACGTCTTGGGCTTTTCTGATCATTTCTTGAAACGCCCTCTTTGAGACACGGAAAGGGGGTGTTAGGCTAACAACGGCGAACACAGACCCTCGGCCCAGGTGCGGATGGCGGTCCAGTCTCGGAAATCACCTTCCGGGACACCCTTTTTCCCCATCTTGTATTTCATCACGGTGCGGTACATCAGATTCAGCTTGCTGTAGTCCAGCGCCCCTGGGAAAAGCCCCATGTCAATGGGCTTCACATCAGGCACTGCCTTCAGCACCGGTTCCATATAGCTCCTTGCCATTCGACGACTTTCCTCCGTATCCTTAACCAAGGCCAAGCAGGTCAAGAAATAAACGACAGGTATCCAGCTTAACATCTTTTTATTTCCTTCCACAAAGCTGATTGCTTCGGGCCACCACGACGCGCTGCGAGTGGCGCTACCGATCACGGCCGCCTGATATGAACTTAAGTCACTTACATTCTTAACAAGACGCACATC
>DASPQI010000387.1:0-10170 GCA_035625045.1 Syntrophales bacterium
TGGGACCTTTGCTCACATCAAAATTATAATCTTCCACCTTGTCCCACTTCTTGAACCACTCCACATACTCCGAGGCAACCTCCGACCAGAAACCATTTGGGTCCTCTATGGAGCGCTTCCAGAGCTTCTCGTATTCGTCCCGGGATTTAATGTAGGCGCCCTTACGCACCCATCCCGGAACAGAATATACTTCTTTCAGGTCAATCTTTTCCTCTTCTCCCATGATTATATATAACCTCCCTTCTCTGTATCTTTCATTTTGGCATTTGATCAAATTTCTATATGTTTATAATGTATGGCTCTTGCTAAAAACGGGAATCCACATTTTTCAGTGCGGTTCTGGAATTTCCCCTGTTCGGGAATGCTGGTGCTTGGGTTTTTACCCTTGATGCGGAAACTTACATCAGGCAATTGACATATATCAATATTAAAAGATTTATAAATAATATTAAAATTATTTAAATAATTTGAACCTGAGTAAATTACGTTTTCACTTATCATGAAATTAATCCTTAAACAAGAAATCTTTCCGCATCATCATGATTATTATTATAGACTATCAAGTGCACATTATTTTAATGACTAAAAGTCATTATATGACTAATGGTCATATATTGATGCAAGAGTTACATTATTAATTAATTGCTGTCAAGAAAATTTTTAAAAAAAATTTTAAGGTAAAAAAGATAAGAAAAGTCAGATAAGTACAATTACAATTTGCCGAACATTTTTGTAAGAGGTAGGTAGCAATCCTGCGGTGGTTTGGAAAAGTCTGCTATTCTGCCTATAACTCCTTCTACTTTTACACCGGAAGCCGCCTCGACAGCCAGTTTGTTTTCCGCGATCATTTCCGGCGGCGTTTCTTTTTCCCCGGCATTGATAAAAACGATTCCCAACGGCCTGAGGCCTCTCCTTACCAGGGCTTCGATTGTGAGAAGCGTATGGTTGATAGTTCCCAGTCCCGCCCGCGCCGCAATGACCGGTCTGGCGCTTATCAATGCCGGTAAGTCAGCAACAAATACACCCTCGGCAACCGGAACAAGAACACCGCCTGCACCTTCAATAACAAGAGGGGAGTAAGACCTGGCCTTTTCAATTACTGCTTTTTCTATGACCGATAAGTCTATTGTCTTGCCTTCATCACAGGCAGCGAAAAAGGGGGCCTTCGGGTTTTTAAAACAATAGACTATGGAACCAGCCGGTTCTTTATCCTTTAACTGCCTAACGTTACGGTAAATAAACTTTGCATCGCTGTCGACATCATTTGCATCCTTACATCCCGTCTGCACGAGCTTAAGATAAAAAGGATTGTATCCCCGAGAAAAAAAGAATTGCATCAAAAGAAGTGCAAGCACGGTCTTTCCTACCCCTGTGTCAGTGCCCACCACAAACAGATTTTCCATTTTTTTATGCGAGTCCATCCATTGCTTCCCTGATGCGGCTAATAAACGATCTGATATCTTCTTCTTCCAACAGTGCGGTGATGCTTATTCTCAATATGGCATAGCTGAGAGGAACAGTCGGGTACCTGGCAGGCAGGACGAATATATCGCTTTCCAGGAGTTTTCTGGATAGCTTCACTGCCTTTTCCTCATCACCGACCATGAGTGCCAGAATGTGGGCATCACCGGAAACGTGAAACCCTTCTCGCTGCAATCCTTCCTTCATACATTGACTGATTCCTTTCAAGTGCTTTCTCCTGTCGTCACTTCGCTCTATGATCCGTAGAATGTCTATGGTAGTGGCGGCGTGCGCCTCCGGAAGCGTTGTTGTATAAATGAGAGGAGAAGAGAAATTAAAAAGATACTCATTAAAACCCTTCGGAAGAAGAACGAATGCACCAAAAAAGCCGAAGGCCTTCCCAAATGTCCCTACGGCAATATCTGCCACATCACCGGCGATGCCCTGTCCTTTGGAACCTGCAGCGCCGAAGGCGTGCGCCTCGTCAACAATTGTCAGAAAGCCGAAACGGTCTTTTAATTCTTTTAAGCCGCCTGCATCCAGGATATCTCCATCCATGCTGAAGAGAGATTCCGACAAAACTGCAACCTGTCCATTCCTGTGCGTATTTAATCTCTTCTCAAGATGGGACATGGAGTTGTGATTATATCCGTAAAAATCCGCGCCGCTCATGGTCATCCCTTTGACAGAACTAGCATGGATGTGCTTGTCGAAGATGACCGTATCTCCTTGTTCTAGAAATGTAGAGAGGACTCCCATGTTCGCCTGGTAACCGCTTGGGAAAAATAAGGCATCGTGATAACCGAAATATGATGCATACGCCTTTTCCGCTTCATTGATTACCGAGAAGTTGCCGGATACTAAACGCGAGGAAGAGGAAGACGTGCCGTACCTTTGAAAGTTGTATGCCGCCTTCTGCCGCAGCTCCTCAGATACGCTAAGTCCCAGATAGTCATTGGAGGCAAAATTGAGAACCCTCCTCCCCCCCATGAGGAGATATTTCCCTTCCTTCGTTCTTACCTCCGGCGGGTCGCGGTAAAGACCGGCCGTCTTTTGAATCATCAACCTGTTTTTATATCTTTCAGCAAACATGAAAATACCTTTGCGTAGTGGTGTCGTAAATTATCACTCCGGAAATTATGATCGTAGTCAACTGCAGCGAATAAAAACTCTCCCTCCATGACAGTCTTATTATCCCTTTTTGCCTCAATGCGGCAAAGAAAAGATGAATTGCTCTGATGGAGAAGGGTTCCAGAAAGCAGGTGCTCCCCATACATGACTTTCCTTGGAGGTAGGTTGCATTGTGAGATTTTAATCAGAAAGACGTGCCTGGAAAAATCGGTAAGATAACGGATGTGGTAAGCCCCGAGCTGGGCGAGCGACTCCAGCCCTAAGAAGACGGGATCATCTAAAAAGGTTCGTGCACCGACAATACGTGAATTACTGACTTCTAAAACACGGTCGAGCATTACAAAACTCTCTCGCCCTGTATTAATGACAATTTCTGCTGTCATTTCTTTATAACCAGTACGCTGTTCTGCCCGCCAAAACCGAAATTTTCAATGATGCAAGTACCAAAAGAAAGACTTCTTCCCTCCTGCACAAAGTTGATCTCCCCGTGGCATGGCTCCTGTAAGTTTCTTATTTCGGGGAGGTAATTCTCCTGCATGCATGTTAGGGAGATTGCCAGCTCCATGGCGCCGCAGGCGGAAGCCGTATGTCCGATCCAGGATTTCAGGGCTATTACCTGTGGCTTATAACCTGTATATATATCCCCGATGAGATCAGCCTCCCTCGCGTCGTTGAGCAGGGTTCCCGTTCCGTGTGCCGAAATAACATCGATCTGCGAGGGGGACATTTCCGCCTCCCGCAATGACGAGAGCACGGCAATCCTTCCCCATTTCCCATCTCTTTCCGGGGCCGTCATGTTATAAGCATCCAGGGAACTCGCGTAACCGCAGATTTCACTGTAAATTTTTGCTCCCCGCTTCTTTGCCATTTCTAATTCTTCCAAAAGAAAAAAAGCACCTCCTTCACCGGGTACGAAGCCCTTGCGGTTGCAATCGAAGGGCCGGCTTGCCTTCTCGGTATCACTATTGCCTACGTAAAGGGCTCCGGCTTTCTTATAAGCCAGGATCCCCCCAGGACTCAGCCGTGAGTCACCTCCCCCGGCGATAGCGAAATCGAGATATCCTGCTTTTATTTTGCGAAAGGCCTCGCCGATTGCCTGCAGGGATGCGGAACAGGCGGTGGAAATAGTCAGGTTCTCTCCGTGGATACCGGCCAGCTTGGCGATAATTGATGCAGCGGTGTTAGGGAGAAATTTCAGAATCCATAAAGCCTGGAGGTCGTGCCGGTCGATGTTTCCATTTTGGATCTCCGGGAATTCGCTTCCGATATCGAGGTTCGGCCCTGTGCCGACGAAAAGCCCCGCTTCAGCCAGACCCTCCTTTTTGTAGCCCGAATTTTTTACTGCCGCCATCGCAGCTGCAACGGCAAACTTGGCACCCCTGCTAAGATAGCGGCCATCCTTGAAACGTCCCGTATAATCCCGGACATTGAAATTCGACACAGGTGCGCAAGCGACCTCATGATCAAAGTCGGGCCTGACAAAATTTACTTTTCCCTCTTTGAGGCTGTGAATGATCTCACCCTGCCCATGGCCGAGTGAGGAGATCACCCCCATAGAGGTAATGACGACCCTTCTCTTCATTCAGATCTCCCTGTAGATTTCATCAAAATCTTTTCTCTTTATGTAATCCGGTTCTTCATCAGGGTAACCCGTGGTCACGAAACACTTGATCTCTATGCCTTTCAAAGGGAATAACTTTTCCGGCTCTTCAATAAAGATGAGAGGAGCGGTCAGAATGCAGGAACCGAGACCGAGTTCTTCTCCTTTTAACAGATATCCTTTCAGCGCCAGACCCACGGCAATATCCACATCTCTGTGTTTTTTGTGTCCCTGTTCCCTCATGCCGGCCCGGAAAAGCCTTTCCGAAAGACTGACAAATGTCGCAGTCGTCCCCACGGCAAAGAGGATAGGGGCATGGAACATGAATTCAGAAAACCGAAAGTACGCGCTTATCCAGTTTTTTAACCTTTTGGAGCTGGGAGAATCTTTTACAGCCTCCAGCAATCTATCCCTTCCGTCTTCCATGGTTTGTCGTATCTGTTCCTTCAATCCTTGGGAGAGTATACGGATAAACCGCACCGGCTGGCTGTTTGTAGGCGATGGCGCCTTCATTGCCACCAGTATCATTTTTTTTATCCACTCGTCCGGAGGCGCTTCCGGCTTATATTTCCGGATGCTTCTCCTCCCTTGGATCAATTTGTCCAGAGGCGTCTCTATCAAGTTTCAAACCTCCTGTAACTGATAGGTTATGTAGCTCATCATATCCTTGATTTTCAATTGAGGTCCCTCACTGATATGTGTTATGATCTCGCTTATCCGGTTTTCTGTAAGAAAAGGGTATTTACAGGCAAGATAAGAGCCGACATCCTTTTCCTGCTGCGTGGCTTCGGTTATATACAGACGGAAACGTGTCAGAAAAATTTCCTCATCCTTTACGGCGATTTTAAAACGGCTGTTTATGGCAACTGCCAGCTCCAGAAGATCGATGGATTCCGCCCCTAATTCCTTTATCAAATAAGTCTCCGGTGTAATTTCCCCGCCATCGAGGTCCAGGAGCTCGATCAATATTTTCTTTATCTCTGCAAAGCTGTCCATGTGTTGCCTTTCCATTAAAGATATGTGATACAAAATCCCCCTGTGCCCCCTTTTGGCAAAAGGGGGATTTTCATTTCCTGTATGTCAATCCGCCATCCATGGTAATTTCTGTAGCGTTCATACCGGAGGCACTGTCAGAGAGCAGGAAGAGAATGGTCTCTGCAATCTCTTCTTGCGTTATCGCTCTCTTTATCGGCACTGTCTCCAATACTTTTTCGTCCTGTACCTGAAGATATTCTTTTCCCCTTCCGGCATCGACGTATCCGGGGCGCAGGATAACTGCAGTAATGCCTCTTTTCCCCAGCTCTAGTCCCATGTTCCGGTAAAGGGCTTCGGAGGCCAGTTTGGCGGCGGCATAGAATCCCTGGCCGGGATTGGGCTTGGCGGCTGCCGTTGAGGAAATAAACACAAGCCGCCCTTTTCTTTTCTTCAGCATGATCCTCCCTGCCATTTTTAAAACCTCCGCGCGCATTGAAACATTCTTGTTGAAATAACGGAACACAATATCCCCGTCTGCCTGCGCTATGAGGCTTTCATAATTCTCCTGAGCAAAATCAATTACAAAATCGAGATCGTCACCAATATGAGAAAAAAGTGAGTTAACCGAAACGCGGTTGCCGAGGTCCAGATAACAGGCATCATATTTCCCCTCCAGGTGCGGCAGTGCCTTTTTGATTATATTTTGTCCCCTGTCATTCCTGTAGGTCAGGATTGGAAAAAGAGAGGTTTCGATCATGACACCCGCCAGGGTAAGGGCAAGCTCGCAAGTGCCCCCCAGAATGAGGGCGCGTGTCCCGGAAAATTTCCATTTCATTTTCCCAAGGCTCCTGTAACCAGTTTTTTCGCACCGCGATAGATCAGGCAGCTCAACCCGTCCTCTTTGCGTTCCATGCGAAATGAATAACGCCCAGGGGTAAGAAACTCACGAAAGCGGAAATTTTCCAGTGAGCGATAACCCCCCTGGATGTCGGCCGCTGCTGCTGCTTGCAGGAAGGCATGGACGATCAGGCTTCCCGGTACGACCGGATAACCAGGGAAATGGTCCCGGTAGATGCCGTCATCGGGAAAAAAATAAAATACACCCTCCCAGGTATCCTCGTTAGTTTTTTCGATGTTCATCGGTCAGTGTTCTGCGTGCTATTGATTTAGTTATTTTTTCTTCCCCTCAGTAACAGTTCGAATAGAATTATATGTTACATCACATAGCTGATCGATCTCACTTGTAGAGATGCTTAAAGGCGGCATCAGGACGATGACATCCCCCAAAGGCCGTATAATCACTCCCCTCTTCCTTGTTTCCATAATGACTCTATGGCCAGTCCTCTTTTCAACAGGGAAAAGCTCCTTTGTCTTTTTATCTGCAACAAGTTCGATACCCACCATGAATCCGCACTGGCGCACCTCACCGACGTGCGCGAGTTCGCTAAAGGGCTTCAGTCTCTTTCTGAGATGGATAATTTTCTTCTGGAGCTTATCCATGATACGCTCCTCTTCAAAGATCTTTAGATTGGCAAGGGCGACGGCACATGCCAGGGGATTTCCCGTAAAGGTATGTCCATGGAAGAAGGTTTTGAACTCTTCAAACTTCCCCAAAAATCCCTCATAGATCTTTTTCGTCACCAATGTTGCAGCAAGCGGGAGATACCCGCCCGCAATCCCTTTGGCCAGAGCCATGATATCGGGTATAACTTTTTCATGTTCACAGGCGAACATCTTACCCGTCTTGCCGAAACCGACGGCCACTTCATCGGCGATCATGAAGATATTGTGACGGGTGCAGAGTTCTCTTACCTTTTTCAGGTACCCCGGCGGCTGAATAAGGATACCACCCGCCCCTTGGACTACTGGCTCTATTACCAGGGCAGCAATCTCCTGGTTATGAACCTTCATGACCTCTTCCAGCGGCGTCAGACAATACAATTCACAGGAAGGATAGGATTTTCGTAGGGCGCAGCGGTAACAGTAGGGGGCATTTACCCTGTACGAGGGAAAGAGGAGGTCCTTATACATGGAGTGGAAGAGATCTATGCCTCCTATGCTTACAGACCCTATCGTATCTCCGTGATAGGCATTGGAAAGTCGAATGAATTTTTTTTTGTTACGATTTCCTTTCGGCGACTGCTGATGATACTGGAAGGCCATCTTCAGGGCTATTTCATTGGCGGTGGAACCGTTGTCGGAGTAGAAGACCTTTGTCAACCCTTTGGGTGCGATTTCGATTAGCTTTTTGGCCAATCTGATTGCTGGCACATTGGAGAGCCCGAGCAATGTAGAATGGGCGATCTTGTCGATCTGCTCTTTCAGAGCGCTGTCAAGCAGCTCCTTTCTGTGTCCATGCACATTTGTCCAGAGCGATGAAACGCCGTCTATATAACAGTTGCCTTCAGTGTCCTTCAGGATACATCCTTTACCCTCCTCGATGATCAACGGCTTTTCCTTCATATAACCCCGCATCTGAGTAAAAGGATGCCAGATGCATTTTTTATCATCATTTTCTAATTCCCGTTGCTGTTCAGTTGTCATAGTATCTGAGCCTCAAAATTAATAATTATATTCTCATGTCTAAGTACTGAATATCTCCATCGCAAATCATTACTTCGAATATAGATTCACATATTCCTCTCTTTAGAAAAGAGGGGGTAGGGGGCTGTCCCTGCTGGTAGGGATTGGGGGTGACCCTATTTCATCAGAATCCCTCTAAACCTCCCTTTACAAAAAGGAGACTTAATGCAAAGGGGGACATATCAGTTATTTACTAAAGTCACGTCTCCGGAAATTATTCTCTCTATGCTTCCAGCGTCTTCTTTGAGGATTAGGAAGCCGTCTTTATCAATGTCGATAACTTCTCCGACACGCACGCGGTCGATCATATCTACGCTGACCCGGTGTCCGACTATATCAGCAAGACTCTTCCAGCGATTCATTATAGGTTCAAAGCCCCTGGTCTTGAATGTGTCATAATATATCTCCAGCCACTCCAGATAAGCGCGCAGCAGGGCAATTCTCGGAAAAGGCTTGCCTGTCTCCATTAAAACGGAAGTTGCAATGTCTTGGATGTCAAGGGGCAGGCTTTTGTAAGGCGTATTCACATTGATGCCTACACCAACAACTATGTAATCAATCCTGTCCATTTCCATGCTTATTTCCGTCAGGATACCCGCAATCTTCCTGCCGTTGATGAGGATGTCATTGGGCCATTTTATATTAATATTTTTTAGTGATGTCATGGAAAGTAGGGTTTCCGCGACAGCTACCGAAGCCATCAAGGTAAGCTTGGGCGCTTCATTCGGGGATATGGACGGCCTTAGAATTATAGACGTATAGATACCCTCTCCCGAGGGCGAGAACCAGCTTCTTCCTCTTCGACCCCTTCCCCGTGTCTGACTCTCTGCCACAACCACTGTTCCTTCAGGCGCGCCATCACTCGCCAACAATTTCGCCCTCAAATTGGTTGAGTCTGTCTCCCTGAAATATGCGATATCCACTTTACCGAAAATAATGGTGGTCAAACCTTCCTGGATTTCATTTACAAGAAGCAGATCGGATGACTGCCGGAGGAGATAACCTTTTTTCGGAGATGATTCTATAATATAACCGTCTTCTTTCAAGTTGCGGATGTGTTTCCATATGGCCGTACGTGAGATAGCCATTCTATGGGCCAGATATTCCCCGGAGACCCAGGTATCTTTGCCTTCTTTTAAATATATGAGTAACTGATGTTTCGTTGACATAAAGCCGCTCTTATCATCCTCTCGACTTATTGTCAACCTCAATTATGATTAAGGTTGACTAAAGTCTCTCTGATAAGGTTCAGCACAAGCCGGATGGGCGGGCGATACGATAATAAAGAATATGGATATGATAGAAATTATCAAACTATGTTGTAAAAATTCAAGTCAATCACTTTATATGTGTTCTTTTTTACACACTGACGATTTGCAGTTATAGGTGCGAGCACCCGCATGCCATATCATTGCGAGGCGCGAAACGACATGAAAATATACGTTAATTATCAATAACTTATACTATTTCTCCACGAGATCGAAATGACAATTGTTTAATGGTGGCAACGTCGGATAAAAATTTTCAATGCTCTCAAAGATGATCTGTTTTTTTCTTGTAGATGGACTTTTTTAAGTAATTTATCTTTTGTTTTCAGTTTATTACAGGGTGAGAGACTTTCCGGGCGGTGTTTTATCTTACTACTGGTATACGTATTGCTAGAACTTTAAGCGCAGATACGATTATGAAACCAATTGCCATGTGAACTTTCTGAATTCCCCTTTCATGGGGACCAAGAGAAAATTTTATTAAATGCCGGCAAAAATTCTTGACAATGAATTTTTACGGTGTTAGTTAATTCGGCGAAAGGAGGTGATACAGGAATTCAACGAAGGGGCCTCGGGAAACCCCGCAGGCCGGTAGTAATTTAAGGTAGTAATTAAAAAAGGTGATCTTTCTATTTACATGCCCGGAAAGATCGATTCAGAAAACATTAACAGGAGGAAAAAATGAGAAAGTTTTGGATAGTTTTACTATCAGTCGGGCTGATCATGGCCATAGCAGCGCCTGTATTGGCCGTGGACGTGAAGTTCAGCGGTTCATACGTCATACAGGGCTATTACGAGGACAACCGCCAGATCGCAGATATTCCTGGCAGCACCCTTCCAGGCTCCCAGGCTGGCCCGTCCTTATCCCTCACATGGCAGAGGTTGAGGGTGGGGACAGAATTTCAGGTGGCGGAAGGCCTGAAACTGACTACCAGGTTTGACGCGATGGAAAAAGTCTGGGGCGCCGCCAGCGGAGCTGCTGGTGCAGCCGCAGGCCAAGCCCCATTTGCTGCTTCTATGGATGCAAATGGTATTCAGACGACTGGGTCAACAGCGGCGGAAAACATCAAATTTCAGCATGTGTATGTGACCTTTAACACCGGTATCGGCAGGTTCCTCGTCGGTTACCAGGCACAGACCGGATGGGGTACT
>DASPQI010000388.1:0-3322 GCA_035625045.1 Syntrophales bacterium
AATTGTGCATGAATTCTTTATATCATATAAAATCTTGTGATCGTCTGTCAGCTCGACACCCCGCAATAAATTAAAAACCACGGGCTCTATAAGAGTAAGGCTCGCTATACGATGTTGATCTGACAAGGCCAGCCTCATGGCAAGAACACCGCCATATGAATGTCCAACAAGGTGAACGCTTTCACCTATGGAATCGATTAGATGTCGGATAAGTTGAGTTTCCTCATCAAGTAAGTACGACCAATCTTCGAGCGGGGGCGTTTTTCCTTCACCGTAGAGATCGGGTATGTACAATTGATAACGCTCCTTCAAAATTTCACGGATCTTGCTCCACTGGATGCCGGAGCTGCCAGCGGCATGAAGAAGAAACAGGGGCTTACCGGCGCCCTCCCGTTTCACATATACCGGTCTGCCATTGATAATCATGTGAGACATAGCGTAGGTTATCCTTAAGTTGATCTTTTACACATACTTTAAACGCTATCAGAATATGTCGGTGTGAGATATATCAAGTTTTTTCAGGGAACCAGTTGTAGATGCAGGTACGGTTGAATCCAAGGGCTTTTAGAACAAGAGCGTACCAGTAATCCCTGGTTGTTTGCGAGGCACTTTTTATATCTATATCTCCCATAGCGATTGAACGACGTCTTCAAACTCCGGCATTAATTGATCCGGCATGAAAGATAGTACACTTGCTGGTATTCCACCGAGTTCCCACACTTTCTCGTCTAAAGACGGGATATAATGCTCTCCGCTGTCTCCCAACTGCATCGCATGGGCTATATGATCAGCTATGTGGATCACGCATGTCTCAATACGGTATTGCTTGGCTTGCCATGGAACATGATGACAGGCTAATATCTCCTCCAGGCTCGGAGGCAGATTCCATAACTGCGCCAACGCACGACCTAAATCAGAATGGTCAAAACCGAGCACCTCTCTTTCAACCAGATATAACGGCTTCCTGCTGTCCTTGCATTGAAGAATCATTTTCTGTGCCGTTTCAGGGAGCTTCTTGTATAAAACGAGCCGGCCTATGTCATGAATAATACCAGCCGTGAAGAAACGCTCCATGTTATTGTTACGATGTAGCCCTGCTGCGAGCATCCTTGCCGCAAGGCCGCAGCCCACACTATGCTTCCAAAGCGATTCCATATTTACTAGGTGTCCAGATATCCCCTTGAACAAACTCACTACAGAGGTCGCCAAAGCAAGTTCACGTATCTGCCGTGTGCCTACCATAAGAAGGGCACGACTGACCGTGTCAATCTTCGACCGAAAACCAAAAAACGGGCTGTTCACAAGCCGGAGCAGTCGGGAGGTAAGACCTGGGTCACCGCTTATTATCTCGCTTATATCATCTATGGAGGATCGGGGATTATTAACTGCCTCGTTGATTTTGATATATATGAATGGCAAAGATGACAATTCTACCAGACCCTTCAGGAGGGCTTCCGGCTTCCTGCGCTTTAATATATCTGACTCTTTCGTTTTCCCGAAAACTGGAAACATTTTTCTACGCTTTATGGGATAGATATATGTGCAATTAAATGGACACTAATCTTTAACATTCCAATTTTAATACTCTCTGGAAAAAGTAATAAGCCTCTATCAGGAATGGATCCTTTTGTGCTGACATAGATCATAGAGGACATACGTTATACAAAGATATATAAATGTAGTTTCCATAAGTAAAATAAAATGAAATGTCAATACTAGTCAATCTAGAACTAAATACGAGGATAATCCTCGTATTACGACAAAGGTCTTATTCAGAATATCAATAAATGTAAATTTTCGAAGAAAGGATTTTTTGCTATACGCCGCACATTGAGAAAAGAGATGCAAATGCTTATTTAAGGGAGAAAGATTGTTAATTGGCAATGACGCCATATTTACTGATCACAGGTGAAGTAGCCACTTTTTCTTTTCGAAAAAATAGACGCTTCATGCATGTCATATTTATCCCGTAATCAATAAAATGAGCATATGGACGCAGAGTATTTGCTATCGAGATGTCCAGTTGATGTGCTACATTTGACAATAGCTCATTAAGTCATCAAGCTGTTCTTGTTTTATATGCTTGAACCTTATTCCGATGCCGGGGAAAGCCATTGTTTTACCCCATTCCACTGACCAGCGAATTTCGCCTACTATGGGAGTTTTATCCTGCAATTCCTTAATAACAAAATAAACGTTGCGAATATTTGACCAATCCTGGACGGAAAATAAAAAACAACCGCTCTTGGATACATTGAGCGTCACTGTTCGCTCAAGGAATTCCTTGCTCATTGTTTCTTCCCTGGATAGCATTACATTGAAATGGATATTTTTTCTCATGTAAAGGTGAATTGACCTTGCCTCAAAATGTCGACAGTCGACATTGATGAAGTTGTTTAATGTGTCGCTACTTGATGCTTTGCCAAGCGGAATAGTGCGGATAGAACCGGATTCGCGATCCCAATTCAACAAGACCGTAGGAAAGGCCTGAAGGACTTCATGAGCAATGTCTTTCTCTTCTTTGGATGCTTTCATAATGGTTAACATGTCGATCATGATTCCATGGTAGGGGATGTTGATCATGTTTTTAAATAATTCATTATAACTTGAAACAATATCGACTTCCACATCGTCTGATTTTGTTTCTTGATGATAGATCTGCCTTGATGCCCCCTCCCTGCAAACGAGGATTAGTTTAATACTCATAAACCCTGCCATCCTTTTTTCTTTCTGGGTCTCTCACCTGATCAGTGCTCAAAGATAGATATCGTTGGTTTATTTCCGATTCGTATATAGCATGGAAGGTCAAAATTGAAAACACCAGACTTCAATCAATAAGGATTACCAGGGGAAAGGGGAATATATGTTAAGATTACTGGCCGCTCAGTTATAGGTAGGACCGGAGACGTAATAGAAATGGAAAATGAGCCACCAAATCTTTGCACCTTTGATCCTGTTTTCAATAATCTGTCCCCGGTAATGCGGGCAGCACTTTGTATTTGTCATCGAGATGCCTGATTGATGAGTTTTTGACGCTCATTCGTCCTGTAATGCTCAGGCAAGATCAAGTGAAATATCAAGGCTGCTTGTTATTACTGTCCGGTCTTTGATCCGTCAGTGCATAGTAAATAGAAACGTAAATGGGAAGTAATGTTTAATAGAATCTTGATGTTCAATGTTCACCATCTAACCTACCCTTGAGAGAAAGGTCATAATGGTTTTATTTAATTGTTCTGGCTGTTCAAGAGGTGTCATATGTCGTGAATCATGAATGACGGCTACCTCTGCGCCGAGGATTTTTGATGCATAGGACTCTTTCCAT
>DASPQI010000389.1:0-2572 GCA_035625045.1 Syntrophales bacterium
TTTTATTATCAGCCACAATAGGTAACGGTGATGAGATCGCCCAATGGCTTTCTACGATACGGGGAAAGGAATGCGCTGTCATTAAAGAAGAAAAGAGGTCGGTCCCTCTTTATCCTCTATTTGTTCACCCTTCGGGGAGACTCATGCCATACCTGGAAAAGAAAAGATTATTCGGAAAGATCAGCGAATTCCTCAATGAAAAGCATAACAGAAGACCATACCGCGGGAGACCTCCCCATTTCGGGGAAATAATCAGGATATTGGGGAAATTCCAGCTCCTACCAGCGATCTTCTTCCTTAAATCAAGATCAGAGTGTGACGCCGCATTGAAGACCTGCGGGAGGCTTACCGACTATGGACAGGATGATTCTTTTCATTATTCTCTGGAAGAACTCATTTCCCGCTTCCCCTATCTGAACAGCCATAAACAGCTTTACTACCTTACCGACTCCAGGGTGGCCTCACATCACGCGGGGCAGCTTCCTTCCTGGAAATTTGTTGTGGAGACGATGATGAAAAGGGGACATCTCCGTGCTATCTTTGCTACGTCCACTGTTGCTGCCGGCGTAAATTTTCCCGCGAGAACCATTGTCCTATTCAACTCAGACCTGTTCGACGGACGCGAATTCAAGCCCTTGACGGGAACGGAATTTCATCAAATGACGGGAAGGGCCGGTAGGCGCGGCCAGGACAATATCGGTTTCATGCTGGTGGTTCCCGGCAGGTTCATGGATATTCTGCACATCCGACGTCTCCTCTTCAAGAGGCCCGAAGATATCCTGAGCCAGATAAAAAATGACTTTTCTATGGTCCTCAATCTGCTTTTATCTCAAACACCGGAGGATATCAGGAATATCTTCAAAAACTCCTTCGCGATGTATCAGCACACCCACGGAAAAAAGGGAGAATTTGCGCTGGCTGATGGCTCTGACCTTTGGAAAGATTTTCAGAGACATCTGAACTTTCTCAAGGAAGAAGGATTCGTCGATGCCGACGACAGGCTTACCGAAAACGGTTTCTGGGCATCCAAACTGAGACTGGATCAACCCCTGCTTATCGCCGAATGTATAATGCGGCAGTCTTTTCCGACCGACGATGAAAAACTCCTCGCAGCAGTAATCGCTCCTTTTGTATACGATGGGGAGCAGAATATAAAAATTACCGGCAAAAAACTCTCGCGAAAACTGATGCGGTGTTATAGCAGGGTAGTCACGATATTAAAGCCGCTATCCGAACGTATGAAGGCCGCGGGATTTCCTGTATCCCCGCTCTATCTGTGGACATCCTCGGTGATTTATGACTGGGCAAGAGGCGTTGACTGGGATGAAATCATCGAATCCGCAGGGATTTCTGATGGAGACATGGCAATGCTGGTGCTCCGAACCGCTGATAACCTGCGGCAGATTACATCCCTGAAAGAAACGCATCCCGAAATGGCGGAACTTGCTTACAAAGCAAGAGAATCAATTCTGCGGGAGCCGGTCATCTTCGAATAAAGGGAAAATTTTGGACAATACTCCAGATTTTGCTATTTGTTCCTTGACATCTCCCTTAACAATAGTATAAAAGCTACCGCTCGCAGGAATTATATCAATATAAATAAATTACGCAGTTGTATTTTCTGTAACGTGTGTCCCCATCGTCTAGAGGCCTAGGACACCGGCCTTTCACGCCGGTAACCGGGGTTCGAATCCCCGTGGGGACGCCAAATAAATTCAGATAGTTAGCAGTCTCCAACTTTTTTTATATCTTCATGTGTGTCTCTGTGTGTGTCTTTTTTTTCCAAAAGCCTCAATCCAATCGATAAATCGTCGTCAACTTTTTTGAGATAAATCTCCGTCGTGGTCTGTGTCTTGTGTCTCAGTAACCTCTGCAACTTCTTGATGCTGACTTTGTGTATATCATTCAGTACCGAAGGCCCAAACTTCCGGAAAGCCTTAAACCCGAATGGTTTGACTCCCGCCCTCTTGCATGCACCTTTCAGAAACCTGTTTCGGTGTGTAAATTTCTCTCCGGTCTCAGGGTCTGTAAAAACATAGGCGGAATTCTTATTACGATGGTTCCACTGCCACAAAAGCACCTCATAAAGATCTGATCCTTTAGGCATAGGGAAATAATCAGCCTCACGGTCACCATGCAGCCTTTTCCTGGTCCACAGGCGATACCATTCTTTTTCAAAATTGATATCCTCCCATGTCCAATCAAAGATCTCCGACCTCCGTGCAAATGTGTAGTAGTAACACTTCAACATTACCCTATCCTGGCCACTGGCTGCCATCATCACTCTGTCAATATCTTCCCCCGGAGGAATGTACTCAGGCCTGCGATCTTCAGACATACGATCAATACTCACAATCGGATTGTGGGTAATCCCGTGAATCTTCCGCAGCCAGTTAAACATTGCAAGAAGATTTTTCCGGTCCCTGTTCCACGCATTACCTGAAACTTTGCGCGCTCTTTCTCCAAGGTGCTGTAACACCATCGATGGAGTAACATCATCCACATTCACTTTACCCCACTTTCGCAACAAAGTTCGACACAGCTTCTTTTTCTCTCCATACGTCGATACTGA
>DASPQI010000390.1:0-8690 GCA_035625045.1 Syntrophales bacterium
CTAAGCTATGCAATATTAAATATTATGAGATTAAGGACGTTAAAACATAAAGTTTTACCGTCGGCAGCAGAAATGGAGTAGAAAGGGGGTATAAAGTATGTTTAGCAAAATAAATATAAAAATAGGTTTAGTGATGGTAGTGGCAGCGCTTTTTCTAATGGCGTTTGCTTATCAGGCTTCTGCGTATTCTGCTAGCGGAGCTACACCATTCACGTATACAGGGAAAATTGTAGGGTTTGACAATGAACACAGGTTTTTGACTGTGCAGGCAGGCCCCAATGATGAACGCAACTTTCAAGTGGCCCAAGGTGCAGTTGTGACTAAGTGCAATATGGGTGAATACTGGAATGACCTTAAGATAGGTGATCAGGTTACAATATCCTATTTTGAGGAAGGCAGTTCAGGCAGTTACATTGCCAATGGGGTTGATTTATTGCCTATTGGGATGGAACGCTGTTAATGGCTATTGTTGCGCAAAAAGGGGAGCGCGGTGTATTAGCCGTGTTCCCCTTTCTCTTTTGTAAATTATAAACGTTTCGGATTGATCTTCCCCTAATCAAAGACACACCCAATAATTTGTAGTATGGAACAGGAAGGTTGTCAAGAGTTTATACTATACTAACGTAAGAAAAAAAATGGATCTTATTCCTATTAAAATCGAACATGGAGAGGAAAGGGCCTGGGCCTCTCTTTGCGGCCTTTCCCGGGCGGAAGTTTGTGGACGGACAAAGGCAGTCTTCGATGAAGGAGCTGGGGCTTATCTGCTCCGTTCCTTCGGCATTGATTTTTATGTAAACCCGTGTGAGATGCTAATCTCCTGCCCCTCTGAGCGCGGGTCGTTCTTCCTGGGAAAACTCAAGGATTTCTTCAAGCTTGCGGTGCTCTACTATATGTCACACGCCAAGGACATCCCCCCCTCCGGAAGGCTGATACGGCCAGTAGATGTCAAAGGGGGGCATAGATTTTCGGCAGGCACGCACGTTCTTCCGGTGAGCGTGATTGCACAAAAATTCGCCAATGATAAGGAGGGTTTTATCCGCAAGGGTCAGGAGTATGGTGCGGAGGTGGTAAATGGAACTGGAGACGCCTATGTTCGCTTCTATCCCCTGCCGCGGGTTCCGGTATCATTGATCCTCTGGCTGGAAGATGAAGAGTTCCCGCCTCAGGTGGACCTTTTTTTTGATTCCACATGCGAGTTCCAGTTGGTGCTCTCGGATATCGTTTGGGCAGTCGCGATGATGTGCTGCGTGGTAATGATCGACGGCTGATCCTGACAGATAAAAATTGCCATGTTTGTTTGGACATTCCGGGAGAGTCATAAACCCGGTAAAAACAGCGGTAGTGAAAATTGCTTCTAACTACTTGACCACTCTAGATGGAGGACTGTAACCTTTGGCTTTTATTCTTTGGGGAGAACTCCCCCCTGTGCAAAAAACAACAGTGCGAAGTACAGAAAGAAATCTCCATGCATGTTTTGGTATGGAGCTAATTGTCCTTTTCCATCCGAACCATGACTGAGTCGATGCTCAATGTTAACCAGCCGGGCAATATCAGCCCGGCCTTTGAAAGAGTTTTGACAATGACATGCCAACATTCAGGAAATTTATCTGATAGTGATAATCATGGGATTACTTCCTCAATCTTCCATTCAGCCGATATAATTTCGACTTGGGCCCGACAATGCGGCAGGTGGATCTTAAGAAAGGTCTCTGAACATCGTGAGGGGCGTCATAAGCGGAAACGGTTCAGGGATTTATTGAAATCACCCATGCTTTTGCATGATGTTGATCATTAATGATTTAACAGAATTGTCATATTTTTGTAACAATCCATTTTTTACTATATGCTTAATAAAGTTAACCTTAATGCCAATCTTGCGGAAAGCATGACAGTTCAATAATGGGCCAGAAATGTAAGTTAGCGAAAAAGGACACTGATGATACTGTGGGAGGGGAAAGTTTTTCCAAATGGCAGGAACTAGCAAAGTAGCAGTTGTTATATTTACAGCGCTTTCCTGTCTCGCCTTTTGCGGGACCGTCACTGCGGGTGATGCACCTGATTCCTCCAAACGCAGGGTGATCGTATTCGTATGGGATGGATTGAGACCGGACAGTGTAAGTCCTTCAACTACTCCTAACCTCTGGAACCTGAGCCGAAAAGGAGTCTTTTTTAAGAAGCACCATTCAACGTATCCGACATTCACAATGATTAACTCTTCCTCTCTGAACACAGGCAGTTTTCCCGATAAGGTCGGCTTTTATGGCAACACGGTGTATGCTCCCGGGCCGTCCGGGTACGGTGTCAATGGAAAGGCTGTAGATTATAATCAACCAGTCTTCACTGAGGACTGGAACATCTTGACAACACTTAATACATTTTATGGGAATCAGTTGTTTTTGGTTAAAAGGCTACTTCAGAACGCACAGGATAAGGGGATGACGACGGCTATTGTCGGGAAAAGCGGGGCGGCCTTTATGTTCGACCTCGATCGCAAAGGGTTCGGAATAGACGAAAACACAGTGTTCCCGGAGTCCTTTGCCCGGGAGCTTCAACAGGCAGGATACTCGCTGCCGAAAAATACAACAATCATGTGGCCGGACATAACATTGTCGTCTTCAAATAGTGATCCAACAAGCAGGCCACCTTCGAAAAAACTATCTGACAACGTCACGTCAGACCCCACAATCGGCACTGCCTCTCCAAATACTTTGTCTAACAGTTATATGATGAAGGTATATTTGCAGTACATCCTGCCTAATAAAAAACCGGATATTTCGGTCATCTGGTTTAGGGACCCTGATACCACCCAGCACCTTTACGGTGTTGGGACGCAGGCATATAGGGCTGCGCTCGCAAGTATGGACGACATGATAGGGCAACTCATGGTTCAACTGCTCGATCAGATCGACAATACCGACATCGTTATCGTTTCCGACCACGGCCACAGCAATGTATCAGGCGACCTCAACCTTTTTCCCTTGAGAGCTATTGCCAACGGCGCGACGGCAGATAAGGACAGTTCCAATGGATATTCTGTTTCGGGGGACGTCAGGCTTGCTCAACTTCTATTTGATAATGAGATTGTGACAAATGTTTATGATGGGAATGATTATTCCTATGATCCCGTGTTATCAGGAATAATGGCTGATGGCACTCGTGTCTACCCTGACAAAACCGATATAGACGGATCTGTCACAGGCACCATTGGAAAAAAGTACACAACAAGGGGATTCAAAATCCCCCCAACCGGCTTGCCTTCCGGTTCTGTGGTAATCGCTGCAAACGGAGGAAGCGATTATCTTTACGTGCCTTCGAAGGACAAGGTTACCGTCCGTAAAATTGTCACCTTTTTACAGCAAAGGGAGGAGTTCGGAGCAATTTTCGTCGATGACATATACGGCAGCCTTGCAGGGACCATGCCGATGAGCACAGTTCATCTGGAGAACACTGCTGGAAGAAACCCCGACATCATCGTCAGTTACAATTTCGATGAGAATACTTTCATCCAAGGGGTTAAAGGCATAGAGTACGAGAGCATGCAGATTTACCGCGGTATGCACGGCTCCTTTAGTCCTATCGATGTGCACAATACGCTTATTGCTTATGGTCCTGACTTCAAGTCTGGTGATATTGACACGCCTTCGGGCAATATCGATGTAGCCCCAACTATAGCTAATTTGATGGGCCTGAGCCTGCCGGACTCAGACGGTCGTGTGCTGTACGAGGCGTATAAGGGCAGTTCAGTGACGGTAACTGCCGTTTCAACAAATAGGCTTGTTCAGTCTTCCGCTGCGCCTGGCCTGACTTTTTATCTGCCTACTGCTGTACTAAATTCTAAAGCCAAGGTCGACAGCGGTAAATCCCGGTATTCTATCAGCCTGTCCACGTCAACGGTGACCGATTCCACTGGCAAGTCAGTAACTTATTTCGATTATGCGAAAGCAGTGAGGGAGTAATTTTTCTTGCAGAATCTTTTTGGTCAGCGGGTTCTTCTTGATGTCTGTGTGAAAATACTCAATAAATAGTAGAGTGTTCGTTCCAGATTCTATGAAAAGATCGACTATAGCAGTGTCTCTTTTTTTTCTGTCATGGATATTTTTTCATGCCGGTATGGTTAGAGCTGAGCCGTCAATGGCATTTCCTGTTTTACCTCATGACATGTATATGGAAGGGACTTACTACGGCAAGCAGGAAATAACTTTCAGCCTTTCAGTGACACAGGATAATTTTGTAAAAATATACAGCAACGGAATTGTTATTCTCGGGGAAAAAGAAAAGGGTGAAGCGGTTTATTATTTTATTAATAAAAACAAAAAGCTGATAACCAAAGTGAGTCAGGGTAACCTGTACCGGATAGGAGAGTTCGGCAACTGGAACAGCATCGTCGGGCTTATAAATCTAAAGCCCGGCACACAACTGGTGAAGGAAAAACTATTTGATGATAAGAAAGCTTGTATGCCGTATGAAGTGAGAGGTGAGGAGAAAATCCGGGTCTGCATGAATGATACCTATTACGTACCTATCTATATAGAGCAAGATGGGTCAGTGATTGAGCGCACGACACGGCTCGAGCCATTTGGGTCTTCTCTTGATACAGCGGATTTGCTTGCCAACTACCTGAGAGAAAAATACCGGTATATAGATGCAGACGATGATATCGCTCCTGATACAGATTAAAACCTTCTTACACATTCATAGTTCCAGAACAATATTTTTAGCTTTTACTAGCCGGAAACTGCATTTTCCGGACCATTCCTTCCGCACGTTCCGATTTAAAGCTGCCATCGATTCCGATGCAAAGTTTACACACGTTCCAATACAAACCTGCCGCCCCGGCAGGGAACCAATCGATATCATCCTGAAATGTGCCCCAAGATGTCCTTCCTTCATGTATCTGAGACTGAAGTTTTCTTGCCACGTGACCAGGTTGGTACCAGAAATTGTGCCACTTTACCGATTGATCACTAAATGAAAGGTATCCGAGCTAATCGCGACATATTTATGTTGTTGTTTAGTTCAGATTTCCGAAAAAACCTGTCAAGGCCATTTCCTCTTTAACTTCCGCACAGTGTTTTCTATACAGGTACAGCGTTCTATGATCTACCAATATTATTCTGTTGACTTAAAAGAATGAAAGTCGCAATGTGAGAGCGGCAACGCGCTCACGTTTGCGACTGTACCATGGCTGAACATGATGGTAACAAGTCCCGCGAGGATCACGCTTACCGTCATGAACTTCGGTCTTATCCTCTTGACTACGCCGTGCATAATCGCCTCTTTAAGATCATCAATACCTTTTAACTTTCCTTCTTTTCTCCATTGCTATTAGGCAAGCTCAAGGTAAAGCAGCATTACTACCCCCGTCTCGCCATCCAGCCAGCGAGGGCCTCAAGACTGTCTTTTTTCAGTTGACAGGGCAATATGGCATTCTATATACTGCTTAAGGTAAAGTTTATAAGTTTATAAAAAAAACTAATAGATTTTGCTTTCCTTAACGTTTAGGGGCGGGTAACGGGGAGAAGCGACGTGCAGAAGAAACGTCAGCAAGATGAGTCTAATCAACAGAGCAGTCTAAGCACTCACTATTCTAAGACAAGCTCCTCAGAGAGACTGGAAGTTCCCGACCCATTTCCGTACTATGCAGTGTTCGAGCACATGCGGGATGCGATCTCGATAGTTGATACCCGCACGTTTAACATTTTGTACGTAAATACTGTTTTTCTCGAAGCGCTCGGACTGAAGAAGGAAGATGTCTTAGGCGAGAAATGTTACAAGGTTACTCATCTGCGCTCTGTTCCTTGTGCATCAGCTGATGATGATTACTGCCCTGTTTTCCAGGTTCTCAAGACCGGAAGACACGCCTCAGTCGAACACACTCACTACAGCAGAAAAAAGCATGTTGAAGTGACTGCTTTTCCGATAAAGGAACTCGATGGATCGATCAAAAAGGTTATCCACATATCGAGGGACATATCGGAGCGCAGAAGGGTCGAAGATGAACTGAAGGAGCAGAAGGAATTCTCGGAAAGCTTGGTCCAGAACAGCACTGCGCCGACCTTTGTGCTTGACTCCGACCACAGGGTTGTCATCTGGAACAAGGCGTGTGAAGAGATGACAGGTATTCCCGCAAAAGATGTGCTTGCTACAGACAGCCACTGGAAGGCCTTTTACCATTACAACCGCCCCTGTCTGGCAGACCTTATAATCGACGGGAGGATAGATGAACTCGATAAATACTATACCCGATGGTCGAAATCAAGGACTCTGGCCGAAGGATATCATGCAGAAGGATGGTACAGGTTCATAAACGGTGAGGAGAGATATATTATTTTTGACGCTGCGCCGATCTATCGCCGCAACAGTGAACTCATTGCGTCGATTGAAACGTTTGAAGATATCACTGAGCGCAAACATGCCGAGAAGAGACTGAAGTATCGCATAGAGTTTGAGAAGCTTGTTACCGGTATATCGACAAAGTTTATCAACCTTTCGCCCGGGGAGATCGACCCCGGAATAGACGAAACCTTGAAGATAATAGGTGAATTCACCGGTGTTGACCGCAGTTACGTCTTTCTTTTCACCGACGACGGCGAGAGGATGGACAACACGCACGAGTGGTGCGCTGAAGGGATCGAGCCACAGCTGGAGAATCTGCAGAGAATTTCCGTTGACGAGGAATTCCCCTGGTATGCAAGGAAGATAAGGGCGAGAGAAGTTGTCTATATTCATTCAGTTGATGATTTTCCACCTGAGGCGATCCTCGAAAAGCAGGAGTTCGAACGTGATGGGGTCCAATCTCTTCTGGTGGTCCCAATAGTATCAGGCGAAACACTTATCGGATTTGTCGGCTTTGATTCTGTGCGCAATAGAAGAATATGGTCGGAAGAAAGTATCGCCATGATGAGGACCGTGGGAGAGATTATCACAAATGTGGTCGAGCGCAAGCGGGCCATGGAATTGATGAGGGAAAGCGAAGACAGGTTCGAAGCGATCACGGGCACAGCTGCAGATGCCATCATCCTTATGAACGGCAAAGGTACGATTTCCTATTGGAATCCTGCGGCGGAAAGAATGTTTGGCTACCACATAGAGGAAGCAATCGGTAGGGAACTCCACTCGCTGATTGTGCCTAGGGAATACAGCGATCATTACAGGGAGGGTCTCGATGAATTCAGAAAAACGGGGCAGGGTCCTGTTGTGGGGCGACCATTTGCAACTGTGGCACTTAGAAAAGACGGCTCTGCGTTCCCGATAGAGGTTTCGATCTCATCGATATATATGAGAGGCGGATGGAAGGCGGCCGGCATAATCCGTGACATCACCGATCGGAAAAGAATCGAGGAAAACAGCATTAAGGCGCAGAAACTGGAGTCCCTCGGTATCCTTGCCGGAGGCGTTGCCCACGATTTCAACAATTTCCTTTCGGCTATGCTCGGTAACATCTCTCTGGCAAAGATGCATGCTCATGACGAGGGTGAACAGCTGGAACTATTGACCGACGCTGAAGAGGCCGTTCTGCGAGCAAAACACCTCACTCAGCAGCTCCTGACTTTTTCGAAGGGCGGAGAACCTGTGAAAAGAGTAATTTCTATAGCACAACTGCTGAAAAATTCGACTGATTTTGCTCTCAGGGGATCGATGAGTACCTGTGAGCTAGCCATTTCGAAGGACCTCTGGGACATTGAGGCCGATGAAGGGCAGATAAACCAGGTTATAAACAATCTGATGATCAACGCCGACCACGCAATGCCCGGAGGAGGGACGATCCGCATACGAGCCGAAAATGTCTGTATCGGTCCCAATACAGCTCTGGACTTGAAGCCAGGCAAATACGTGAACATATCAGTTGAGGATCATGGGACCGGAATACCCAAAGAATATATCAGAAAGATATTCGACCCTTATTTTACAACAAAGGATGAAGGCTGTGGGCTAGGACTCGCCACCTCCTATTCCATCATACGGAAGCATGGCGGATGCCTCACTGTTGAATCGGAGCCCGGCATGTTGACAACCTTTCACGTCTACGTTCCATCAACTGAGAAGAAGACAACAGAGACCCCTAAAGAGAGGAAATGCCTTTTCACCGGAAAAGGCAGGATTCTTGTCATGGACGACAACGACGGCGTCAGAGTTGCAATTGGGAAAATGCTTGACGAGATCGGATACACCGCCGAATTGGCTGCAGATGGGCAAGAGGCGATCGCAAAATATATGGATGCCATGAAATCCGGGCAGTCCTTTGATGCAGTACTCCTTGACCTGACGGTACACGGAGGGATGGGGGGGAGAGACTGTATTGTGAAGTTGGCGGAGATTGATCCTGGAGTGAAGGCGATTGTCTCAAGTGGTTATTCCGATGATCCCATAATGGCAGATTACCGGGAATATGGGTTCAAAGGTGTCATCTTGAAGCCCTACAGGATAGAAGACCTGAGCGAGGTCCTTCACGCAGTAAAAAAATAGAAAAGAGTAGAAAATAATAGAACTTCGTTTTCTTAAGCTTCCCGGTCAGGGGAAATTGGGGGCGGAATGCCAAAGAAAACTAAACACTCTCATGTAAGGTCCCTTCTCTATCCACACTTAAACAGGGGAGAGCGTAGTGAAGAGAAGCCTTGAGTTAAAGGTGATTGCAGTTGTGGCGGCATTGCTCGTTGTCGGCATCGTCTCCGCCGCCTTCATCGCAGAGT
>DASPQI010000391.1:0-4170 GCA_035625045.1 Syntrophales bacterium
CAGGGACAATGACCGGGTATATCTGGCGCTACCGGCAGACAAGAACCTACCAAACTGCAAATGAAGCTCTTCAAGCTGAAATTAAGGAGCGTAAACAGGCAGAGAAACTTCTCGAAGAACGGACGGCCCAGCTTGAAGCTGCCAACAAGGAGCTGGAGAGCTTCAGCTACTCGGTATCGCATGACCTTAGAAACCCGCTTCGCGCCATTGATGGCTATTCCCGCACAATCCTTAAAAACCAGGGAGATAAATTTGATGAAGATACCAGGAGCAGGTTTAATTGCATCAGACGCAATACCCAAATGATGGGTATGCTTATTGATGACCTTCTCTCATTTTCCCGGTTGGGTCGCGCGGACATTAACATGTCTGATCTTGATATGGAAGATCTTGTCCACGAAGCCTGGAAGGAGTTGCAGGTGATCAACCCGAACCGGCAGATTAACCTTACTAATAACAACGTCCCTCCCGGCCGGGGAGATCGAACGCTTATAAAACAGGTTTATGCGAACCTTTTGTCAAATGCCGTCAAGTTTACCAAGAATGTGAAAGATGCTCATATAGAGGCCGGAGGGTATTCCGAGGGAAACGAGAACGTATATTACGTCAAAGACGACGGCGTAGGTTTTGACATGAATTATTACGATAAACTGTTCGGCGTCTTTCAGCGACTGCACAGTGAAGATGATTTTGAAGGAACAGGGATCGGCCTGGCCATTGTTCAAAGGATTATCCAAAGGCATGGAGGCCGGGTCTGGGCGGAAGGAAAAGTCGATCAAGGAGCGATCTTTTATTTTTCTTTCCCGAAAGCCGAGCCGACAAATGTAGACGCTTGAATGCAAATTGGTCTTTAGAAGAACAACGACAGGGTTACGATGAGCCTGTATTTTTCGAGACCCTCTGAACCCTGCTGCTGATCCGGCGTACAACAGGGGCTGGATGCCAAGCTGCAAAGCCGCGGCGAGGGCGCCAAGGTTAAGGGCAAGATACGATGCCACCCCGGCTGCGGATAGACGCAGAAGGAGGGAAGGCTTGGCCATTTCCTTTGAATCAAGTAACTTCCAGGCAGTAGCAAACGCCCCCGCCTTAATGATCAGTCTGTATATCCAGAATCCGACAAACGAGCCTACGAAGGCGATATTGAAGCAGTTTGCTCCGATGGCCGTGATTCCCCCATCTCCCATGACAAGTGCCTGGATAATCAACGAGATGGAGACCGCAATAAGTGCGGACCATGGTCCCAGAAGAATGGCGACGAGTGTTGCCCCAGACATATGACCCGTTGTCCCGCATGGTATCGGTAAGACGAATATCATAATTACCAGGCTGAATACCGCCCCCATCGCCAGATAGGGAACCTGGGCCGCCTTAACGGACTGTTTTACTTTCTTCGATGCCATCGCCCAAAGAGGAACCATGATGCCGAACATCGTTCCGTAGGTAGCAGGTCCTAAATAACCATCCGGTATATGCATTAGTATAAACCCTTGTTGCCGTCTGCTTGCATCGGTAGCACGATTATACAAATAATATAGCAATCATGTTACGATAAATATATTAGTAACACGTATAAATTGTCCTGTCAAGTGAATTTATCGGGTTTGTCTTCGAGAAAGTTGCTGTCTTCTTCTGGATTCAGGGGATTAAAGGATTAGGGGGTTCGATGTATCTTTTTTAATATTGAGATAACTTCTGAATCCTCCATATCGGGGAAACTTTGATAAAAAGATGCGACCGCAAAGGAGTAACCCCTGTCTATATGAAGGCATATTATCGAATCGACCTCCCGCTTGACCATATGGTATGAATTTTCATGGGCAATAGGAATCGCACATAATATTTTCATGGCTTGTTTTTCTTTGGCAAATCTTATGGCGGCAAGCATGGTAAAGCCAGTAGCAAGCCCGTCATCGACTACAATGACGCAGCGATCTTTCAACTCCGGGAATGGTCTTGACCCGCGGTATAATTTATCTCTGCGCAGGACTTCTTCGTATACTTCATCCACGATTGCGTCAACTTCTCTTTCCGATACATAACCGGAGTCAATCAATCTTTTATTTAGGATGACCTGTCTATTTAAAGTGACGGCGCCGAAGCCCATTTGATCATTTTGAGGTATAGGCAGCTTGCGGAGCGTGATAGGCTCCAAGAGACAATTCAATTTCCGGGCGATAGGATAGCCGACTGAAATCCCGCCCCTCGGTATACCCAGGACGATAGGATTTTTATCCTCTACACTGAGATAAATTTTTGCAGAAAGTTTTTCACCCGCATCAAGTCTGTTTCAAAAGAGAATCATATCAAGCGCTCCCAAATGTCATAAAGTGCATTGATTCACCGACGGGCCTATCCTAGGGATGATCCAAAGATTTTTATTTTTCCGTATTCACCATCAAAACCGTTTGATCGATACTTTTTCTTCAGGCAAAAAAGTCCATTTCCCGCCGGCACAATCTTTTTTTTAATTCCTTAAACCACCGCGGGTGTGTGAGGTCGCCCGTACCGATGACGGTGATACCTTTCAGCTGCGCCCATTTCCAGATATTTTCTGGTGAAAAATCCCTGCTTGTCGCTATTGAATATTTTGAATGGATGTGAAGATCTGCGATGAAACGCATGAGGTTTTATTTCTTCCGTATGGAGATATATTTGTTCAGAGCATAAAACTTTGTCTATAGACGCTTCCCCCAAGTTTTAAACGCTGTTCATCAAAAGATGGATGGCGGAGAATGAAGAGGCGACACCCTCCGCCACCTGAAGAGAAGAAAATGAAAAATGGTAGCTACAGGATGAGGTTGTCCAAGAGTCCGTCGAAAAACGGATGACCGTCATGCGCCGCCTTATCTGCAGCGGCAAGCGGATGATGAAAAGTGATGCAAATCTTCTGTCACGCGGCCATCCTTGACATTAACCATTATAGATCAGCACTTGTAAGCATAAAAGTGATTGAAGCAAAATCCTTCCGGATCACTTTGCATCAAATCTGTTTCCGTCTGGCACTGCCCTATCATTCTTTTCGATACCTCTTCATAATCGGGGCGTTTTTCCTCATCACTTTTACACTTTACACATATGGCTTCGTGATCGTAGCTGGATAAAATCCTTTTATCTGATGGTTTCAACTTTCTATGGCACCTTACGCACTCGGTTGCACACATAAGCCTTTCTTTCCAATCCATCATTTTTCATCTCCTTTCAATATCCGTATGTGGGGATAATTTAAAATCGATAATTCTGTTGATTCGGACCGTCACTTTTCTCTGAATTTGGGGGACGGTATTTTGCTTCTTCAAATCAGGTGAATAGCCGTCTAAATACGCCGTGTCCTCTTCTTTTTCCGCTTCCCCGATTAACTGATAACCGATGTCTGTTTTTGAGTCCCACATGACAATTGCCAGATTATGATTCTTCCTCAGCAGGTTTGACATAGTACCGGGACAAAACCATTCCGTAAGGACAATGTTATCATTTGAAGCAAGGGAAAGCTTTTTTGAGGCCGCTATATGGGGTATGCCTTCCTCATTTACGGTCGCAATAAACACATGCCGGGTCTTCTCAGACAGCTCAACCGACTTTTTCAATAGTTCTTTTCTCATTCCTGGACCGCTGTTTCTCTTCGTTTAAAATCTGTAAGACTTCCCCATCCTCAGTCTGCTCAAATTTAAAATAGAACTGTCCGACCGCCGCGAAGTATTCCGGCACACGCAAGCATATTACTTCATCAGCGTCTTTTATTAATCTCCTCAAGCTGTCTTCCGGTCCCACAGGCAGGGCAACCATCAACCTCCGCGGATTTTCCTGATTGACGGACCAAATCGTCGCCTGCATGGTGGCGCCGGTTGCTATACCGTCATCTACGATTATGACATATTTTCCATTTAAGTTTATTTTTGGGAAGTTACTGCGAAAATAATTAATGCGCTCGGCCATTAATTTCAATTGTTCCGCTTTTTCCCTATTAATAAATAAATCAGTCGCGCCGCCCTGTGCCGCTATCATCTCGTTCAAAAATAAAGCGCCATTTTCACTTATTGCTCCGATAGCCAATTCCGGATTGAAAGGAGCGCCGAGTTTCCGCGAAAGCGCAATATCCAGATCACAGTTCAATATCAGTGCAACCTTACGGGCGACAATTATCCCTCCGCGCAGAATCGCCACAATGACCGG
>DASPQI010000392.1:0-7300 GCA_035625045.1 Syntrophales bacterium
CCCTGTGCAGGAGATCATGAGGATGGAGGTCATCGGAAACCGTCGAGCATTGCCCTACTGTAGCCGGTGAGACAAGCGGCAGAAGGGCTTTCAAATTTTTTTCCTGGGTTCCCTCCCTGAGCATGATATGCATACCCAGTCTCATCTTTTCCATGGCCTCCGAAAGCCCGGTACATTCATGATCAGAACGCAGCCCGGCGGTAATATAGGCACTGAGATCTTTGCCGGTAAGAAGGGGGGCATGACCGTCCTTAACTGCATCGCAGAAGGCTGAAATCTTTTCCAGCACATCGTTTGCACCTGTTATAACCCCGGGGTAATTCATCATTTCCGCCAGGCCAAGAACACGCTGCTCGCCCTTAAAAGTTACCAGGTCATCACGGGACAATCGGGCTCCGGAGGTTTCCAGATGGGTCGCGGGAACACATGAAGGCAGCATGACATAGAAATCCACAGGGAGATCTTTACTGCTCTCCATGATGTACCGGATGCCTCTGCCTCCCAGCACATTGGCAATCTCATGCGGATCTGCAACAATTGCGGTGGTTCCATGGGGAAGGACCGCCCTGGCAAGTTCAGGGGGTGAAAGCATGGTACTTTCAATATGGAAATGCCCATCGATGAAGCCAGGGCAGATGTCCTGCTCATTTACATCAAGTGTGTTGGCTCCTTCGTATTTTCCGATTCCAACGACGACGCCGTCATAGATGGCCACATCCGCCTCTATGAATTCGCAAGAAAACACATTGATTATCCTGCCGTCTTTCAAGATCAGTTCAGGCTCGATTTCGCCGCGCGCCGCCCGGATGCGATTCCTGATAACTTCGACCGTGCTTCCTTCTCTCTCTTTCATTTCATCTCCGGCAGATACTCCATATAGTAGCGGTAAAATGCCGCAATAACCAGGGCATGAGTAATGATTCCCTCTTTTATAAGCCGGGGAATATCTGAAAGGGGCCGGAGAACAACTTCAATGTCCTCACGCTCATCCTGATTCCGGTGCCCCACATGAGATACATTCTTCGCAAGAAAGGTATAACAAAGATTATTCTGAATAGCGGGATTGGGATGCACAAAATCCAACGGGATCAATGACTCTTCACGGTACCCTGTTTCTTCCCAAAGTTCACGACGGGCCGCCTCTTCGGGAGAGTCGGCGTCTTCAACAAGTCCGCCGGGTATTTCAAGAGTGATGTCTCGAATGCCGAAACGGTATTGACAAATCAGCACGACATCGTTCTCTGGTGTCAGTGGGATGACATTTACCCAGGGTGGAGACTCCAGAACGTAAAAGTCATATGTCTGGTTCGTGCGCGGCGAACAAGCGAGATCATGCCGCAAGTTGAATACCCGATAGGATTTATCAATATGGCTTGAAATAATCGTCCAGGGCTTAAGTAGCATATCAGGCCTCAGAAAAATGTTTTGTATTATGAAATTATATAACACGTTGCCGGGTAAAAATGAAGGGAAACGATAATTGTGGTTGCATAACAGAAATTCTTTACAAAACATGTTCATTAGTGCTAGCTTTTAAAGATAGTGGTCATCCTTTCTTACTGTCATATTCAGGAGACGAAAATGATAAAAATAAGATTTTCAGATGATCTCGGAGGGCTTGATTCCGAATTTCGAAGAAGTTTCGACGAGATGTTCCGTTTGATCAACTCAACCTTTACCGTTTTCCAAAACGTATGGAGGCCTCATGCTGACATTTATGAATCTCCGAAAGAGATCATGATACTGATCGAAATTGCGGGTGTTCAAAAAGAGGATCTGTACTTGGAAGTTGATCAAAGGGCATTGAGGATTTATGGAAAGCGGGAGAAACAGGTTACGGGAAATACAAGGTATCACCTTGCTGAAATCACATACGGATATTTTGAAAGAAAACTGCATCTTCCTTATCCGGTTGATACCGATTCAGTTAAAGCAACATACACGGATGGGCTTCTGCAAATCTGGATGGCCAAGCTGCCCTTGGATAAAGTTCGTAGAATACCTATTCAGGAAGACTAATCATTCTAAATTGAGTTCGGTCATATTGTTCAATCAGTAAATCTGTTTTGGAGGTTCATATGGCAGAAGAGAGACCACCTGAAGAGATAAAATCTCTTAATATACCTGATATCTTGCCTATCATGCCTTTATTTAACATCGTAGTCTTTCCGAATATGGTGTTTCCACTCGAGGTGGTTGGTGAACAAGCTATAACACTTGTCGATGAGGCAATGACCGGAAATCGCATCATCGGGCTCGTCATGTCTAAGAAACCGCCATCAGACGCTAAAGACAGACAGGCGGATTTTTATGATATGGGGACGATCGTTGTGATCCTAAGGATGGCAAAAGTAGGCGAAAACGGGGCAAGCCTTCTTGTACAGGGCGTGAGCAGATTTAAAATTGTGGAGTTTGTAGAGGGTAAGTCATATTCACAGGCACGAGTGGAGGTTGTTGAAGATGTGGTGGAAAAGGATATTGAGGTGGAGGCGCTCATGGCAAATCTTACCGGTCTGTTTGAAAAGATGGTCAAATTGTCACCGGTTTTACCTCAGGAGTTCGGCACCATGGCAAAGTCCATCACCTCTCCCGGTGTTCTGGCTGATGTAATTGCATCCGTAATAAATGCCACGGCTCAAGAAAAACAAGGCATCCTGGAAATAATCGATGTCAAGCAACGTCTGAGAGAAGTCACGCGCCTTATAAATCATCAGGTGGAAATTCTTGAACTGGGCAGCAAAATACAGTCTCAGGTAAAGGAAGATATAGACAAAAGTCAGCGTGAATATTATCTCCGGCAGCAGCTCAAGGCGATACAGCAGGAGTTGGGCGAAACGGATGAAACCAAGGTTGAAGTCGAAGAGTACCGCGCGAAAATTGAGAAAAAAAATCTTCCGGAAGAAGCAAAAAAAGAAGCCCTCCGTGAGTTGGAGCGTTTGTCCCGTATGCACCCATCTTCAGCCGAATACACGGTATCATCAACCTACCTGGATTGGATGACTTCACTCCCATGGATGGAAAGTACGGAAGATAACATGGATATCAAGAAAGCACGAAAAACCTTGGATGAGGACCACTTCGGGCTTGAAAAACCCAAAAAGCGCATCGTGGAGTACCTTGCCGTACGGAAGCTGAAACCGGATTCAAAAGGGCCGATCCTCTGCTTTGCCGGACCTCCGGGTACAGGCAAGACTTCTCTGGCCCTCTCAATAGCTCATGCCCTAGGCCGCAAGTTTGTTCGTATTGCTTTGGGAGGCGTGAGAGACGAAGCGGAAATCCGCGGGCATCGCCGAACATATGTGGGGGCCCTTCCCGGCCGCATTATCCAGGGCATTAGAAGGGCGGAATCAAAGAATCCCGTATTCGTCCTGGATGAAATAGACAAGGTGGGCAGTGATTTCCGGGGTGATCCGTCCTCGGCGCTCCTTGAGGTACTCGATCCTGAACAGAATTATTCCTTTATGGATCATTACCTGGATGTGCCGTTCGATCTTTCCCACGTCATGTTCATTACCACCGCCAACATCCTGGATACGATCCCTGCCGCTTTGCTTGATAGAATGGAGGTTATCGAACTTCCCGGCTATACGCAGGACGAAAAGGTCAAGATTGCCGAGCGATATCTTATCCCCAGACAGATAACCGCCAACGGTCTTACTCCGGAGCAGATAACCTTTACGAAAGCGTCGATCAACCACATCATTTCAGGATATACGAGGGAAGCGGGTTTGAGGAATCTTGAACGGGAGATAGGCACCATATGCCGGGGTGTGGCGAGCGCGGTCGCTGAGGGCGAGCTGAAAAATGCTTTAATCAAGGTTAAGGATCTGCATAAGTATCTGGGGCCTGTCCGTATTATCTCGGAAGTCAGTGCAAGGACATCCAAACCGGGCGTCGCAACAGGCCTCGCCTGGACACCGACAGGAGGTGATATCCTCTTTGTCGAAGCTACAGCCATGAAAGGGAAAAAAGGTCTGACGTTGACTGGGCAGCTCGGGGAAGTCATGAAGGAATCGGCCATGGCCGCCCTGAGCTTTATCCGGGCTAACGCAGGCTACATGGGCATCTCCGTAAATTTTTTCGAAGAGAACGATATTCATATCCATATACCGGCCGGTGCTATTCCGAAGGACGGACCTTCGGCAGGCGTCACTATGCTGACGGCCCTTGCGTCGCTTATTACCGGGAAGAAAGTCAAGGAAGACCTTGCCATGACCGGAGAAATAACTTTACGGGGCCTTGTGCTTCCCGTTGGGGGAATTAAGGAAAAAGTTTTAGCGGCCCACCGCGCCGGCATTAAAACGATAATCCTCCCCAAATGGAACAGGAAGGATCTGGCAGATATTCCCCAGAAAGTTCAAAAGGAAATAAATTTTTTCTTTGTAGATGAAATGCTGGAAGTCTTGGATATTGCCCTGGAGAAATGATTTGGGGTTCCCCGGCTCCTTAGTTATGTGGAAATTCCGGATATGATCTGAGTATATCAGTTACGCGCTCTTTGATTGTGGCAGTCATCTCAATTTCATCCGGCCAGGGGCGGGTATGTCCGTCTGCCGGCCCCTTCCTGGTGGCATCAATGATAACCCCTTCGCCCGTAATTCTGATATCCCGTAAGGGATCGACATTGTTAAAGGCCTTCCACAGCACCAGGGAATCGTCGGTAAGATCTATGTGAGCATCATACAAGACAAATATCCCTGAGGCGTGCACTTCCCCGGATATCCGCTCAATATAGTATTGTGAGTTCTTCCCTTTTTCCTTGGCAACAGACAGCAGATAAAGAGGGGTCACACATTTCTGAAAGACTCTCCTCAGTGCGCTGAACCCTGGCTCGCTTTTTTGGAGGCATTTGAGTAGCTCCGCATCGCTCAATGTGCCACCGAGTTTTTCAGCAATGCGAGGTCTTTCACCGGCTATGCGCGCCGTAGCATCGATCCCGAACTTCGATCCGTAGAACGGCTGGGGCGCGGAGTGGTCAAGGACGTCAAGGATGCCCTCAGTTATAGTTATATCCGTGCTGAGATCAACTGTGTCCAGGATATGTTTAAGGAGCTTCCCTCCGTTTGATAATAGGCTGCTGTCGTCAACAATTACTATAGCCTTGGCAAAACTCATCTGACCCGTCCCCCACAGGCCGCTGATAACCTTGGATGCATGTCTGGGAAACTCCTTCTCTATAGCCACAACTGCTATATTATGGAAGACCCCTTCCCAGGGAAGCCAGTAGTCCTTTATCTCCGGCATGACGGCCTGGACCAGTGGGAGGAATATCCGTTCTGTGGCCAGAGCGAGATAGCAGTCCTCCATCGGGGGGCGGCCTACCACGGTGGCGCTGTAGATCGCGTTTCTCCTGTGGGTAATGGCTGTGACATGGAAGACCGGGTAAGCATCTTCCAGTGAGTAATAACCGGTGTGATCGCCGAAGGGTCCCTCTGTCCTGGCTTCTTCAGGATCGACATAGCCTTCCAGGACGAACTCCGCCTCGGCAGGAACTTCGATATTTACGGTGACGCCCTTTACCATCACAACGGGTTTCCGGCGGATAAAACCGGCGAGGATCATCTCATCCACTCCTCTGGGCATGGGGGCTGTTGCCGCATAGGTTACTGCTGGGTCGCATCCAATGGCGACGGCCGCTTCCATGCGTCTGCCTGCCTTCTTGTATTCGTGATAGTGGTGGGCGCCGTCCTTGTGGATGTGCCAGTGCATGCCAGTGGTTTTCCCGTCATAGACCTGCATCCTGTACATACCCGCATTTCTCTTCTTGTCTGTAAGGCCCCTGGTAAAGACTATAGGCAAAGTCACAAACCTCCCGCCGTCCTTGGGCCAGCAATGGAGGATGGGGAGTTTTGTCAAGTCCGCTTCATCTCCTCTGCGGATGACCTCCTGGCATAGGGGTGTCTTCATGCGTTTTGTCCGGGGGGAGAATTTCGCCCATTCAAATGCCTTGGGTATGAAGCCCAGTTTTTCTCCGATCGAACCGGGTGGAGCTTGCTCAAGTATTTCCTTGAGCCTGCCTGCCAGGACATCCGGGGCGGCACCCAGGGCGAGGGATAATCTGCGCGTACTCCCGAAGGCATTCGTGAGGACGGGGAATGCTGAACCTTCCACGTTTTCAAATAAGAGCGCCTTCCCGCCTCCAGGGCTCTTGGACATGCGGTCGGTGATCTCGGTAATTTCCAATACCGGCGATACCTTTGTAGGGACCCTAAGAAGCTCACCTTCCGCCTCAAGCCTGTTGATAAATTCTCTTAAGTTCTTATAGCTCATTTCTGTTTTTCCAGCAGATAGAGATACGCTATGCCCCCAACAAGTGGTCTTGATCGGACAACCCGGAACCCCCGTCCTTCCATCATCCCCACCAATACCGTCGGAGCAGGAAACCCTATCACTGAATCCCGCAAATACCGGTATGTATCATGATCCCCGGAAATAAAACCGCCGATGACCGGCAGGACATATTTGAGGTATACCATGTAAATCCGTCTGAATAACAAATTTCCCGGCAAGGAAAATTCAAGTACGAAAAAACGGCCATGCGGATTCAGGACACGGTATACCTCGTCAAAAAGGGTTTCCATATTATCCACGTTTCTGATTCCGAAAGCCACCATGGCGCTGTTGAAGGCTTTATCGCGAAAGGGGAGAGAGAGGGCATCACCCTGAACAACTATGTACTGTGCGCCGAGACAATGTTTCCGCGCCTTGAAAACGGCAAGCGAAAGCATCTGCCGGGAGAGATCGATGCCTATGACCCGTCCCCCGCGGCGAGCGGCGAGAAGCGCCAGGTCACCCGTACCGGTGGCTATATCCAGGATTGTATCCCCCGCGTGTATCTCAAGGGCCTTTACAGCCGCCCTCCTCCAGGCCTTGTCAATGGAAAAGGAGAGGATGGTGTTAAGTCGATCATAGGTGGGCGCTATTCCGTCGAACATCTTCCCTATGATAGACGGTCTTTTATCCATCAGGACTCCCCCACCTTGGGGAAACAGAATGCTCGATCTTTAAATGATCCAGGATTCTGCCCACGATAAATGCGGCAAGATCATCTATGGACTGCGGGTGGTGATAAAACCCCGGTGAGGCCGGCATGATGGTGGCGCCCGCCTGGTGGGCAGTCAGCATATTTTTTAGATGGACACGGCTCAAAGGAGTTTCCCTCGTTACAAGAATCAGGGGACGCCTCTCCTTAAGTGTAACGTCGGCCGCCCTCTCCAGGAGGTTTGAGGAGTACCCGGCGACAACAGCCGAGAGGGTTTTCATGGAGCATGGAACAATTACCATGGCGTCGGCTGGAAAT
>DASPQI010000393.1:0-3912 GCA_035625045.1 Syntrophales bacterium
ATACATTTTCATAAATATTTGAGATCGAAGTGAGTTGTTAGTAAAGCCCTCGAATAAATAAGAACGGCTTTTTTGTATTATCGTTAAGACTGATCATCACGCACGATAAAAGGTTTATCTGGTGCGCCTGCCGCTTTTGGCCGTGTAGCTTTAATGAGCATTTCATAATGAGCAATTATTGCATCTGCTATAAACTTCTTTCGCCAATAGGGTTTGACATTATTTATTATTTCGATTGCTTTTGCATCTCTTTCCTCTTCCAAGGAAATATATATCCTTCTGTATTTGGCCATATGCTTAACCTCCTTGATTGAACATTCAGTAATACAAATACCCCTCTGCATTTTGCAGACTCTGACAACTCTACAAGCGCCAGCTTATTTTTCAATTTAAGGAAAAATAGCTGCCTATTTTCAAAACTCCACAATTACAAGAACCGGTCTCAGCCATGGAGTTTCTTCAGCAACCAGGCAGTTCTTTGTCCCAGGGTTTGTGCGGCCAGGATGCCTTCCTCATCCTTTTCCACCTCTCCCTTATCCCGGGCAATGCTCATTGCCCGTCCGGCAATGACAAGTTCGTTGCTTAAGAAGAAGTGGTTCATGGTTTCGATTGTGTGCAGACCGCCGCTTCGACGTAGACAGGATATGGCAGCCCCAACTTTATTTTTGTGCATCTTACCATTTGCCAATCCGACGAAGCCTGCCCGATCGATCAATGCTTTCATCTCCGATGTTACATCCTGAAAATAGGAGGGAGATCCCAAAACAATACCCTGAGCCGGTATCATCTTTTCGATATACTCGTTTGCCGCATCGTTCTTAACGGCACATCGCTGGTCCTTATTCTCAAAGCACTTGTAGCAGGCAATGCACCCGTGAATCGCCTTCCCCGAAAGCTGAACGAGTTCCGTCTCAATACCCGCTTTCTCGATCTCCCGTAAGAGATAGCCCATCAACATGGTGGTGTTTCCGTCTTTCCTTGGACTACCGTTGAAACCGACAACCTTCATATCCTTCCTCCTTTCAACCATGATAAAATGACCCCCCTGATCAATAGCCCCACATTTTACAGTTCATCTACATTTTATCGCCGCCCCCATTTTCCGGATAAATGATATATTTATATATCCTATAAGGTACCGAAAATATGTCGACATAATTACCTGCAACATCTCGACATCGAACTCGGACAAACAAATCCCCATTGCAAAGAAACTTCCCAGATCAATGGCTCTAAATCTTGCAGTACACCTCATCGTAGCCTCCATTTTCCGGATAAACGATATATATAATATATCCTGTAAGGTACTGAAAAAATGATGACCACCCTTTTCAGGTAAAACACTTCCCACGGCATCGCTTGCCATCGCTTACCAATGGGATGTAATGGTCGATACTTATTGAGTTTTAACATTCGGCTTCTGCCTACAGACATCATATGGTTATATATATAATACTCCGATCAGCTGCTTTTTTTTGCAAAAAATTAGAAATTTTTTTTGCCCGATCTTACAAATTCTCAATGCTTTGAAAAACTCCAATTCAGAAACTATCTGATTTCACACCTTATTAAACTACAGTTGCCCCTGATTCAGTAGCCATTAATGTTAAATTTTTTCATCAATATTTTCTCCCCAAATTCATTTTACTTAATTTTTTCACCCTCAGTCATACCTGCTCGGCAGTAATATATGTGTAGATACATATTTCTTGGGGGTTATTATGAAAAGCCTTGGTTTGGATATCGGTTGCCGTCACACCAAAGCTTGCGACGGTGCGAATATTATGTCTTTTCCTACTACCGTTACGAGGGTGACTGACAAAGACAATATCAATGTTAAGACCTGCATCACTATTGATGACGAAAAATTCTATGCTGGCAATGATGCAAAAGGAGCGTTTCCCTGGTACGATACGCGGACCGTGGACTTTATAGGTTCTTTGCCCTGGGTTGCTGTACTTGGGAAAGCTATAAAAGACTGCCGTTTCGATACCTTCAGAAATATCCTTGTATTTGGTGTGCCCGCGGCTTGGTACAGTCGAGTTAAGGCAGTAAATCTAGTCAGCCAGTTGAAACGAAAAACCATTATTGTCGGAAATGAACATAGAATTGACTTGAATAATTTAAATATCGGCATTGTACCGCATGGTTATGGAATCTTCTGGAAATACATCATGGACAGCAAAACTGATTATAAAAGGTTCCGGATATCGGTCACAGATATCGGTTATCACACAATTGATTTCATAACCATACATCAGGGCAATTATTTGAATAACCAATCAAAAAGTTATCCATTCGGAATATCTTCATTGCTGGACATGATCTCAGGGGAATTCTTCGAAAAATATAAATTTTTCATCAGCCGTAATAGGGCGCTGGATTTTATTGCGTACGGCCGCGTTGAAATGTTCGAACAATTGTATGAAATTGATAACATTGAAGACGTGATCAATAAGTACTCAAAAGAGGTCAATATGATCATTAACAATTACGTCGAGAACGAAAATCCCGATATCTTCATATCAGGGGGAGGCGGCATGTATATACTCAGCAGGTTTATAAAATTAAGAAAGCGACTGGCTATTGTAAATTCGCCTGAATATGCAAACGCAATAGGCCATTGGCATTACGGGACGCTCTAACCAGTCCCTTTGTTATTTACCCGGAAGCGAATTTGACGCTTTTGCCACATTTGTCGTTTTTCAGCTTCCTGTTGAGCCAAATCTGTCAAATGTGACAAATTTTCCAATCGTCCTTTTTGAGAGAGTAATATAACCATAAAAGAGTTTATTAATATGGAAGGAGATCTAATTTATGATGTGTTTGGGTATTGATATCGGTTTCGGCTTTACAAAGGTATATGACGGCACCAACATCATGTCGTTTCCATCAATCGTCTCAAACACCATTGACTTTGACGGATTCAGCGAAAAGAGTTGTATCGCTGTTGATGCTGAAAAATTCTTTATAGGCGATGATGTGAGGGGCCAGGAAAAATGGTATGACACCAGAACCGCGGACTTCGTCGGTTCCCTCCCATGGATCGCTCTTCTGGCCGGGGCGATAAAAGGATGCTCACTTCCCAATATGTATAAAAACGCCCTCGTTTTGGGTATTCCTTCCGAACAATATGACAAAGGAAAGGCGGCGGAACTTGTAGACATAATCAAGCGACGTTATGTTCATGCCGGCGCTGGCCGGATCGATCTGGAAAACACTTATATTTCCATCGTTCCACAAGGCTTTGGGATTTTTTTGAAATACCTTCAGGACAACAGCATAGGAAGCGGTTATAAAACTATGGTTATCTCCGTCGCTGACATAGGCTTCCATACAATTGACTTGATTACAATGGATAAAGGCAGATATCTGGACGACTACGCTTGCAGCTTCCCCATGGGTATAAGCGTTTTACTGGACGAGATCAGAAGAGAGTTCAATAAAAAGTACCGCTTCTTTATCGGCCGTGAGGACGCCATGAAATTAATGCAAAATCCTCACTTTGAGTCGTTGGGTGAAACATTCGAACTTAAGAACGTAGAAAGCATCACAAAAAAATATGCCGTAAACGTAGCAACTATAATAAACAGCTATATGGAAGGCCACAGATTTGACGTGGGCATAGCCGGAGGCGGAGGGGTTCATCTTCTCCGAAATTTAGTAAAGTTAAAGAAAAAACTTTCTACTGTCAGTGAACCGGCGGCGGCGAACTCCATAGGTTACTGGCTATACGGAATGGAGAAGTACGGAAAGGAGCAATGATGGTTGACAAGAGCAATAGAATGCAGATACGTCTCACTTTGACCGAACAGAAACATGCCGAGGCTATGGCAATACTGAGAGAAGTATCCAAGTACTGGAGGAGTGATTTTATTGCCAGGGCGATCGTTTTGTTCGGTCAACAGGAAG
>DASPQI010000394.1:0-2301 GCA_035625045.1 Syntrophales bacterium
AGAGATACACCGTGAGATCGGGAGGAGCGGTTATGACTTCATATTTAAAGGGTGTTTTGAAAGCAGGGCTGTTCTGTTTACGACCACAACAAATTATCATCATTTTAATGTTATATCTATTTCATCAGTATCCGTTTAACAAAAAACTGCGTCCCCCTGATGGATATTTCTTATTAGAAAATAACAGCTTACAGATAAATAACAATTAATACTTGCATTTTCTTATTCCATCTGGCATATTGCCAGCCCTACGGGGGATATTTTATTCTAGTTCCTCCGTGCGGTATATCAATTCCTAACGTGTTCAATCTCGTCATTTATCAATAATCAAAAGGGGTTCTCATCTTAATCATTTGATTTGTGACTTGGAATGAGTGACGAATCAAGGCTACATTATTTGTGACCCAACATTCTGTTTCGAAGGGAGGGCCATCATGCCAGACTATCAAAAAATAAAAATATTCTGCCAAAAAGCCCTTGCTCCTGTTACCATCATGTTTATCCCCCATAATAATTCCCGTAGATCTGTGAATCTGAATGTCCCTGCCATTGTTGTCTTTCTATCATGCGTTTGCAGTATTGTCGGAGCAGTTTATCTTTTAGTCATGCTCCCTAATGCCATTAGATACCAGGAAATTGAGAAACAGCTCCTTGATTATTCAAAAAAGGTCGTCGATTTTAAAGCCACACTCCTGTCTCTGAAAAAAGCGGAGAAGGATCTCCATCAATTAATCTCTCTGGGTTCCAAAGAAAAAATATTTGAAAAGGTCGACACGTCGGACATGGGGTCATTCGACATCAACCAGGTGCAGGAACAGATCGAATCCTCCATGAAGACCGTCAGCGCCATCAAGGATTACCTGCAATCCCAAAAGGATCTTTATGTCGCCACACCAAGGGGCCTACCTGTACAGGGGACAATCTCTTCGAACTATGGTGTTAGAATCAATCCAATTTCGGGACGCCCTGAGTTTCACCAGGGTCTTGATATTTCCGCTGTTACAGGTACACCTATAACGGCGACGGCGAATGGTGTTATTGTCTTTTCCGGTTGGAATAGAGGCGGGGGTAATGTTGTTGTGATTGCCCACGGTCATGGTTTTTCCACTTCTTATGCCCACAATCGGGAGAATACTGTACAGGTGGGGCAGAATGTAAAGCAGGGCGATGTAATAGGATATATCGGTTCTACCGGTTCTGCTACAGGAAGTCACATCCATTATGAGGTCTGGCATAATGGCAAAAATGAAAATCCAATTCATTATACAGAAAGGAGGTCCTGATGTTTAATAGGAAGTCAGACAAACTGGACCTGATTATAGGGAAGAATTCAAAGATCACAGGAGAGGTTGAATCTACGGGAACGACTCTCATCGAAGGAACCATTATTGGCAATTTGCATGGAGAAAAAGTCATCCTTGGAGAAAAATCGTATGTGAAAGGCAGCATCTTTGCTAACAGTATCTCGATCGCCGGCAAGATTGAAGGTAGCTTGAAGGGAACTGAAAGTATTGAAGTCAAAGAAACGGGATGTATTTCCGGAGATATAATGGCAAGAAGAATGTCCATGATGAAGGGCGCAATTTTTAACGGCATGTGCCGTATGGACGATGCCCATCAAGGTCAAATCGAAGAGGCTGAGCAGAAAGTTGTTGAGTTTGCAGCCAAGGAACGATAATTACTCTTTTGTGAAGATAAGGATATCCACGCAAGAGCGCGATGCTTTGCTTCATTTAGTGAGAGAGATACCAAATGACTAACCATTATTACACTAGACCTGCCCGAAGAGATATGCAATACGAGGAGAAAGCGCGTAAAAAGTACATCGGCTGGACGTCTCGATGACAAATACTAATCGTGATAGTCTTGCAATCGACGGATTTACTAAATGCCGCCTGAAACATACAAGGTATCAGCGGATCAATATCCCCTAAGGGTAAATATTTCTGCGCTTCCTGCAGTTCTCAAAATCCCATATCTGTTTTTAATTAAAGATTCTATTGGTAATCAATAAGAAAAATGAGGGTAGTTCTTAATACTGTCTTGCTGCTGAAGTCAAAAGATTATGTCTTATCTTCAAACTTTCTCCTGATTTCTTCAAACTGTAAATAGCAGCTTGCAGCGACGCGGAGCAATATGTATGTGTTTTGACGCAGATGTCCCGCTTTGTGCAAGGCTATTTACTTGTAGCAACTTGTTCGGAGAAGATTACATAAAAAAAGGCGGGGGTGAATCCCGCCTTCTCTGCACCTGCATAGTAAAATTTTATTTCTTAATGATCTTTTGTTATCAAGTCTATAC
>DASPQI010000395.1:0-4693 GCA_035625045.1 Syntrophales bacterium
ATTGGCACATTTGAGCTTGTGGCAATATCCAGGGCAAATTCCTTTACATCCTTAACCTGTTCTATGAGGGCCGTGAAATCATCTTCCTTCAGGACCAGGCGGTAGCGCCCCTCCACAGATTCTTCCTTGATCTTCAGCTCCTGGAGAAGTGATGAGAATTCAAACTCCTTGAATAATTTCTTCAATGCCTCATTGTCAGGTCCCGCGTAACGTGTACTCTCAAGGTCAATCTCAAAATCCGCGTCTGTCCTGATCGTGGCGAGTTCCCTGCTCATTCTTGCTTGCTCGGCAAATTCCCGGATGCTTTCTCTGGTTTTTGCGTTTCGCACCTTGTCAAAATTTGCCAGAACGCCTTCCACGGAACCGAATTCTTCAATCAGGCGCTGGGCGTTCTTCGGGCCTATACCCGGGATGCCGGGGATATTATCTGACTGATCGCCGGCGAGACCAAGTATCTCCACTACTTTTTCCGGACCTACGCCGAAGCGTTCTTTAACGGCTTCCACATCATAGGTCACGTCCTTCATGGTATCGATCATCATGATATCATCGGAGATGAGCTGCATCATATCCTTGTCACCGGAAACGATCACAGTCTTTATTCCCTTTGCCGCATATTTTCTGGCCAGAGTACCGATAATATCGTCCGCCTCCAAGCCTTGTTGTTCCAGGACGGGTATGGAAAAGCCGCGAATTACGTCTTTAATGAAAGGTATCTGGGGCAATAGATCATCCGGGGTGGCCCTTCTTGTCGCTTTGTACGCCTCGAATGCCTCATGGCGGAAGGTGGGACCTTTGACGTCGAAAGCTACAGCTATGTATTTTGGTTTCCAGTCTCGCATCAGCTTCAAGAGCATCGTAGTAAAACCGTAGATCGCATTGGTAGGAAACCCCTTGGAGTTGGACAGCTCTCTGATAGCGTAAAAGGCGCGATAGACGTAATTGTTCCCGTCGATCAAAAACAGGGTAGGTTTTTCAGCTTCTTCAGTCATTCTATACTTTCTTTATTCCTCGTCATTCCCATTTTCTTTTCTTGCCATTCCCGCGAAGGCGTGAATCCAGACATCTCTCGTCATGCCGCACTTGAGAAGCCTGCCCCGTACTTGATACGGGGGCATCCAGGCCTGTCCCCCGCTGGCGGGGGTGCAGTGGGTGGTGTCCCCCTCTGGAGGGGGCGGGGGAAGGTCAAATCCCTCAAATCATAATTCAAACGTCGCATCAATCTTAAACGTCCGCACAGCACGCATACTGATAATGTTCGTGATGCCCGTCCTGTCCTTTATCTCAGCCAGGGACTGCGTTAGTGTTTCTTCATCAGGCGCAATAAAAGTAAACCAGACGTTGTATTCATGATTCCTTCGGTAATTGTGGGTGACACCGTCATAGGAGTTTACAACCTCAACGAAGTCTCTTAATTGATTCTCCGGTACTCTGGCAGCACAAAGGGTGCTGACAAAACCCAGCTTCCGGGTATCAAAAACCGCTCCGATCCTACGAATGATTCCCTCTTCCTTCAAATTTTTAATCCGCCTAAGAACTTCATCCTCATTAAGGCCAACCTTTTCAGCTATCGCCTTGAAAGGCTCCGCCACCACAGGAAATTCCTTCTGTATAATATTCAAAATCTTTTTGTCGATACTGTCCATAGAGAAATAGTCTTTCAGGCAACGTCAGGCGCTTTCTTGATCTTTATAATGTGAAGCATACCAATTTATCACCTGTCTTATCATTTTTTGATACGAGGTGTGCTGTTTCTTTGCTTCTTTCTTAAAAAAATCAATACTGGATTTATTCAAAGCAATTGTTACCTTAATATTTTCATCTTTCAAGATCAACTGATCCGGCGGTGGAAGAAAATCTTTAATTACTCGCAATTTCCCCATCGGTTCATTCGTGTATTTTATTCTGCTCTTCATATATCTGCCTCCGTTTTCTCCAATATCCAGCACCATAAAGTGCCTTTTTTGATACATCCTTGCTCAGATGAATTCGCAAAGTTTAATGTAACACTCAGTTTAATCATCTCCCCAGTAACGAATTCCTGGGTTACCTTTCTGGCATTGGGGGCAAAGACGCTCAAACATATCTGCACCATTGGCACCATAGACATAACCACAAACGGTACACTCAACTTTATACGCGAATTGCAAATGGTCAGTACCAGGCACTCCACGATGTCCGCAACATCGCTGTCCATGCTTATTGATATAACCGATCTGAACAGTTGGACCTTCACCGCTTTGCCAGTGCCAAGTATGTCCTTCACCTTTCATTTATATCCTCCGTCGGTATCTTTTATTTACCAGCTAATTCCTTCCTCTTGTAGAGTGGATTGTGCCTTTTTATCCCCCAGTTTTGCCGCTTTTCTAATGTCCTTTAATGCTGCTTCTTCGTTACCTAGTTTATAATGGGCAATGCCCCGATAATAATAGGCCAGTGAAAATTTTGGGTTGAACTTTATAGTCCTTCCATAATCTTGAATTGCCTGTATGTAGTTGCCAAGTTTACCATAAGCAAGACCCCGGTTTTAACAGGATTCCAATCAGAGCAATAAGATAGGCAGCAAACATAATCATTGCGCCCATGGAAGCCATGATGTACTCGAACTGTCCCCACAATCTCCAGCCGATTAGCAGTATAAGGACGATGGTTACTGGTTGGTATTTTTTCATATTTTATTCGCACAACTTGATAACAGTAAGAAGTTGTCCTCGCGTCTTGTTGCCGCATCAATTTTGGAAGAACCCGGATGGGTTTTTTCTAAAAATTAAATTTTTTATACTATAAGGATGCCTCATATCTTTGGTTCGTAAATACAAAACAGCTCCTCGCTGAGATAGTCCCCTGTGATTTCATACGCACGCGCGCGGCATCCACCGCATACCTTGATGAATTCGCAGCGGCCGCATTTGCCTTTGTATTGATTCAGATCCCGCAGGTTTTTAAATGTCGGGGAATTATTCCAGATGTCCTTGAAATTTTTTTCTCTGATCCGGCCACAGTCAAGCTCCAGATAACCACAGGGCTGTACCTGGCCGGTATGGGAGATAAAGCAGAAAGCGCTTCCCCCCAGACAACCTCTCGTCATTGTATGCAGGGCACTTTCAGCTCCTGTGTTCTTTGTTAACCGCTTTCCCTTTCTCTGTTTCAGGATGCGGTAATAATGGGGCGCGCAGGTTGCCTTGAGCTGAATCGGACAATTAGTGCTTTTCTCATGGAACCAGTTCAGGGTTTTTTCATAGTCCGTGGGGGATATCGCCTGTTCTGCCATCTCTTTTCCCCGGCCCGTCGGCACGAGAAGGAAGATATGATGCGCGGCCGCCCCCAGCCTGATGGCCAGATCCATGATACCCTGCAACTGATCCAGATTAGCTTTTGTGATTGTTGTATTGATCTGGAATTCCATCCCTGCCTTTTTCATGGCCTCAATGCCGGCGATAGCTCCTGCAAAGGCACCCTGCACATTGCGAAAGGCATCGTGACTTTGCGCATCCATGCCGTCAATACTGACGCTGACTCTTTGAATGCCGGCCTTGATCATCTTCCCGGCAATCTCTCTGGTTACCAATGTCCCGTTGGTTGCAAGGACCATGCGGAGTCCCTTCTTGTCTCCGTAAGCGGCAATTTCTAATATGTCTTCACGCAGGAGCGGTTCACCGCCGGTGAGGATGATTACCGGTTTGCTGAAGGCTGCAATTTCATCCAGCAGCCGCAATCCCTCGTCTGTCGTGAGTTCATTCGGGTAAGGGCCGTATTTGGCTGATGCCCGGCAGTGGATGCATGCGAGGTTACAGCACCGGATTACTTCCCAGGCGACCATGCGGAGCCGATTTGGCAGTAAGGATAATTTTTTAGGTTTCAGTTTCATAATATTCAGATTCCCACTCTCGCGGGAATGACAGAGAGATGAGCGGGAATGACATTGTAGATTAAAAACTTTTCAACTATGTTCGGAGAAGCCGAGCCACCTCCGGGGCGAAATAGGTGATAATGATGTCCGCACCGGCCCTCTTGATCGAGGTAAGAGATTCCATCATCGCTTTTTCTCCATCTATCCAGCCGAATTTGGCTGCCGCCTTAATCATGGAAAACTCTCCGCTCACATTGTATGCCGCAATGGGGAGATCAAATTCTTCACGGACACGACGGATGACGTCGAGGTAGGGAAGGGCAGGTTTCACCATGATTATATCAGCTCCTTCCTCCACGTCGAGACCGATCTCACGTATAGCCTCGTCACTGTTTGCCGGGTCCATCTGATAGGATTTGCGGTCTCCGAATTTCGGGGCGCTTTCGGCGGCCTCGCGGAAGGGTCCGTAAAAGCACGACGCATATTTGGCGGAGTAGGCCATGATGGGAAGATTTTCATAACCTGCCTCGTCCAGGGCTTCCCGGATAGCTCCGACCTGGCCGTCCATCATGGCAGAGGGCGCAACCATGTCCACCCCGGCCTTCGCATGAGACACGGCGGTTTCCGCAAGGATCTCGATGGTGATGTCATTGTCCACGTCCCCCTTTTCGATCATACCGCAGTGACCGTGGCTGGTATATTCACAGAGACACACATCGGTAACAACTACAATACCGGGAACCCTGTCTTTGATCTTTTTTACAGCCTGCTGGATGATGCCTTCTCTGATGAAGGCGCCGGACGCTGATTCATCCTTTTTATCCGGGATGCCGAAGAGAAGTA